>JAICJP010000034.1 GCA_025928375.1 Candidatus Sulfotelmatobacter sp. | reverse complement strand
GTCGCCGTCGGGACTGCTGAAGTTAGCAGAGCCGCAGAATCCTTGTCGAGATAAATGGTGGCGTTCGGGTGCCGACGCAAAATCGACGCTGGCACCATTGGTGAAATTTCTCCCTCGAGTGAGTTCTTCACCGCTTGCGCCTTGCGCTCGTCGGGAACCACCACGATGATTTCCCTCGCGCGCATAATTTGTTTTACCGACATCGAAATCGCCTGCGTGGGAACCTCCGCAACACTCCCGAACCATCCCTCGTTCACTTGCTGCTGCCGACACGTGTCGTCGAGTTGGACTACGAGGTAGGGATCGTCGATGTCGAAATCTGCAGGTGGATCGTTAAATGCCAGGTGCCCATTCTCCCCAATTCCTACAAATGCGAGATCAATGGGTTCGCGCTGCAACTCCCTCCCAATTTCAGCGACCGAACGCCGAACATCTCCGTCTCCATTCAGGAAATGGTATCGGGTAATCCCTGTCTTGTTGATCAAACGCTCCAACAGATATTTCCTGAAGCTCGCCGGATGCGTGATGGGAACTCCAATATATTCGTCCAGGTGAAAGACTTCGACACAACTCCAATCAATATTGGGAGCAGCGGTCAACGCATCAAGAAATTCGAACTGAGAAGCTCCGGTAGCCGCAATAATTCGAGCGACTTTCCGCTGGCGTATCGCTCGCCGAAGCGAATTTGCCGCCTGCTCGGCCGCAGCTCGGCCCAAAGAATCCTTACCCGCAAGAATTTTGATCTGCAATTGAGACACCCTGTTTCCCTACCTTCCTGGCCCGAAACTACAGTGAGAAGTTCGCGTCAGATTCGCAGCACCCGCACCGCGTTCTCGTAATACACCTTGCTCAAGATGGAATCCGGCAAATTGATTCCATAAATCTTCCAACGGCCCTGCGGCGGAACCTTTGCCGGAGCGTAATCGAAATACTCGTCTTCGGTCTCCAAAAACCGGAAGTAAATTTCATACAGCTTGTCGTTAAAGACCTGCTGCGGATAATCGTCCCCGTGAGGAGTCGCGTCCGTACCGAAGAGGATCCTGTCCTGATATTTGTCGAAGAACCTGCGTGCCGTTCTTGGCTGCCGCCCGAGTTCACCAATCCGCGCTGCGATGTCGACGAACATGTTGGGGTAGCGCTCAAGATTGTCGGAAACGTTCTGCAGATCCTCGGCGAAGTTTCCGACGTGCAGCACAACGAACTGCGTCTTAGGATGCCGCCCCATCACACGATTGCGCGCCGCCAGCAGCTCTTCATTCGTGGGAAAGTCACCGCCGTAAAACGACCAATCGGGATGGTTGTTCAGCTCTTCGTAGCGCTCGTTGAAACGGTCCGTAGGAGTAAAGAACGCAATCGGGTCCGAAACGTGAATTGCTGCGGGGATATTGAGCTGCGCACACGCGTCCCACATCGAATCAAACCGTGCGTCGTCTATCTTCACGAGGGAACCGGAAGTGATGTTTTCCCGCAAGTAGAGTCCGAGTGTCTTCAGAATCTTCAGCCCGCGTGCGCCATCACGATGCGCCTGCTCGATCGCCTGGGCCTGCAGCTTGGGATAGTCTCGCTCTTTGAAGCGCGAGTACGAGGGTTCGGCAAAGGTATAGAACCTTCCGGGATAGGGGCGGTCATATCGCGCCACGGTCTCGGCGAGCCCCTTCTCGTATCCTCCAGTCAGGTTGACCATGGCACGGATATTTTTGCGTTCCATTACCGCCAGTAATTCTTGCGGGGTTCCCAGATACTGCCGCTCGGCGGCAAGTTCCACTCCCGCCTCCGACTTCGTCGATGCCGAAATGTGGGTGTGGATATCGATCAGCGGGAATTTAGCGCGATCAACATGCGATTCGCGCACATGCAGCATGCTCTTCGGCTCGTACTGAGAAAGCTCGAGCGGTTTGGGAGCAGGCGGCCTTTCCGTCTGCGCATTGGCGTTGGGCATGACCAGCCGTGAAGCTCCCGCGATCAAGCCTGCACCATAAAGCCATTGCCGACGATTCATGGAGACGTCCCGCTTCTTATCTCTCACATTCATTTCCCCGGCTCAAGCGCTGGCGTGACGATATCCACGGGCTTGTCCTGTCCGCGCACAGAACCGTGCCAGACGCTGCCACCGAATGTCGTCACGTAAATCTGGTCTCGGTCTTGCGGATCGGGAATCACGCGGTGAGCCCATTTGAAATTAAACCCTGGAACTCGCTTCCAATGCTCTCCTCTGTCCCCGGACCGCCACACGGAGGATTCGAATCCTGCGGCGTAAAGGATTTTCGCGTCGTTTGGATCGATGGTTACGTCGTATACGTGCTGGTCGCGATCTAATACCGAATGCCAGCTCTTGCCGCCGTTTTCGGAGAGGTAAATCCCTCCGCCCTCGCCATGCTCTCCCACTGCACGCGCCCACGCAGCAAGGTAAAGCCGCTGCGGAGACTCGGGATCAACAGCGAGACCATTGGGCGCGTTTACTCCGGACGGAAGTGCAACGCGCTCCCAATGTTCCGCGCCGTCGATTGAGCGATAAAGAGCGCCGTCACCCGCATTCCCGATGCTCCCGTCTTCCGAACGTCGCGCCAGAAGCACATAGAGAGTGCCGTCGGCGCCTCGGGCCAGTCGCCACGCGAATGGTTCGGACTGGCTGATTCCCTGGTTTTTCAGCTTCCAAGTGCGTCCGCCGTCCACACTCTTGTATACTCCGCGCCCAAACCCGGAAACGTAGAGAACGCGCGCATCCACGGGACTCGTGGGATCGAGCAGAATGTGCGTGGCGGCGGTCTCATCCATTCCACCATTCGATTTTGCCCAGGTCTTACCGCCGTCATCGCTGCGACAGACACCGCCTTTGTAACTGGAGACCGCAGTATGCCGCCACATCTTCGGACGCGGCAGGTCATGCGTACCGCTGTTCACACTCCACACCCGCCCCTTCACCATGGGATCGAAGACCATCCAATACGTCGTGTTGGTCCAGGCCTCCGGAACGCCCATCGTGGCACTAGTCCAGGAAGTGCCTCCATCCTCGCTGCGGAACGCCCCAATATCCGTATATGTGATGAAGATGCGTTTGGAGTCGAATGGATCAAAATGCACGCCGTAATTCGTGGTCACATCAAGGCCGACTGTGCTCCAGCCTGCGTCGCCGATCTTGCGCGAATAGACTCCGTCCCAGGTCGCGCCGCCATCGGTGGTGCGCATCGTACGTCCAAGATCTGTACCGTACGCAAGGTTCGGATCCTGGTCAGCCACCGTCATATTCAGGGGATTCTCGCCCCAAGTGATGCCAAAGCGGTCTGTAATCCAGTCGTCGTGAACATTCGTCGCCGGACCGGAGGATTCTTTCCAAACCAACTGCCATTCGTCGCCAGCGTTCGTAGTTTTGCCAACGCCCATCCAGGTTTTCCCGTCGAGCCTGAGGTCGCTGTAAGAGAGGTACGCGGTATCCGGATGATGCAGGCTAGTTGCGATCGCGCGAATCTTTGCACCGCTGCCAGGAAGGACGCATTCACGCCAGGTTCCCCCACCGTCGCTGGAGCGGAACGCTCCCCGTTCGGATGTGAAATAAATCACCGGTTGCTCGCCAGAACCGAATCCGAGACTAAGGTCCGTTGCATCGGCGGGCAACGGGAGAGTGCGAACACGCGCTCCTGTCACTGTTGCAACAGAGTTCGCCGCGCCCACGAAAAGCCGCCGCGCCCCCGGTTTAGAGTGCGGGTCGACCCACAGGCGCCGCACGTTCGAGGGCAGATCCGCCTGTTTCTGCCAGTGTTCTCCCGAATCACGAGAGACAAAAAGGTTCGGATTCTCCTTTCGACCTGCGACTACGTAGAGTAGCCGAGAGTCGGCGGGATCGATTGCCATCGCGTAGATGCTGCCCAACGGATCCGAGGGCGCGAGAATGATTTCATCCGCGTGGTCCGAACTCATCTTCACGCCACGCACGGTCGAGGGGAATGGGGATACCAGCACCCACGTTTCTCCCCGATCCCGGCTGCGCCACAATCCGGTGGCGTGCGCGTACATTGTGTTCGGATCCTGCGGATCGAAAACAAAGAAGTTCACCACCCCGCGAAGGTTGAACATGCGCCAGGTTCGGCCGCCATCGTGGGTGATGTAGGAACCAGTCATGTCGCACGAGATGAGCACAGTATTGGGATCATGCGGGCTGATTGTGGGATTGAACATGGCCCCGCCGCCGCCCGGACCGATCACGCGAAAATTACCCGGCCGCTCTGCCCATGCGCTGGCAAGGCAGAGCACAAAAGCAATGCCGATGGCTATTCTGAGTTTCATGATTCTCCGGGCGGAAGCGACTGCCCGCTGGCATCTTGTTCATAGCGGGCAGTCCTTTGCAGTCGAGCGATCCCAAGCCTAGAAGGTGACCCTAAGCCGCAATCGGATCGTACGACGGCTATCGACGCCTTCCTGAGGGAAAGTGGAGGCCAGCCGTCCAAATTCAGAGTTCGAGTTCAGGCATAGCACACCAGGATCATTGCCACAATCAACGCCTGTCTGAAGCGCTGGCATCAGTGTTGCCGGATCTATTTTGATATTGAAGCCTCCAAGATAGGCAAAGTTGTTGTCTGCGAAATCCTGGTTCGGCATCCGTATCGGATGGTTGAAGATGTTGTCAAAGTCGGCGCCGATGTTGGCAGTAACTCGCTCACCAAATTTGAAGTCCTTATGCAAACCGAAATTGACTCCCCAACCTCCCGGCCCCCACAACAAGTTCTTCCGCGCGACGGCTGGATTGCTGAATACATCAGCTCCCATCGTCGGTGGTGCAAAAGCGTCGGGATTGAAAACCTGGTCACCAACGTGTTGTTTGTAGTCCCCGACGATCATCGGTCTGTAACCAATGAAGTCGTTGAAATCGCCAAGCGCGTCAACCGATTCGGAAGCGAAATTGCCTGGACCCACCATCCGTGCCCCGTTGCCGCAGTTGTCACAGGTCCAGTAGGGCGTAAATGCGGTGCCACTCTTGGCAAACATTTGGAACGTCGTCTGCCATCCGCCGACCACTGCGTCGGCCCATTTCGAGAAGCCGCTGCCAAATTTCCTGTTGCGTCCGACAGGCAGATCGTACACGCCATAGAAAATGAACCGGTGACGTGAAACCCATGCGTCCTGTGTGTAATCAAGATTCGGCTGAAATGGATTGTAGGGAACACCTCCGAGACTCGAATTGCCCTGGTCGATACCGTTCGACTTCGAATCGGTGTAGCTATAGGAGGCGTTGAACATGAGCCCACTGTTGTATCGGCGTTCAACCTGGGCCTGGAATACGTTCGTCTGGCTGCGACCGTAGTTCCCATACGTCAGCAAGTAGTCGCCCAATGTTGGATAGGCCAGACGGGCATAATCCGCCTGGGTCGGGAGGCAGTCGCCATCATCTGGGGTACATGGCGTCACACCGTCCCCAATCGTCGTGCCCCAAGGGTTATTGCTGGGGGCAATTTCGTTCAAGTCGATACCCCCAATCAATCCGCTCGCATGGGTACCTAGGTAGGAGAGACGCACCGACGTCTTCATCCCTACCTGTCGCTCGAAAGTGGCGTTGTATTGCTGAACCAGAGGAGCATGAAGCCCCACTGGCACGGCGTTGATGGAGAACGCGCTGGAATCGAGCACGACGTCCCCGCCCGTCAATGGAGTGGGCCAAGGCTGGATCGGCGGATTTACTGTCCCGGTTTCCTTCGTCAATGACTGATTGAAACCGTTGGTTGAGATGGGATCGCGAATCCCCTGCGCAGCGGAGGTGGGGAAGTAAATTCCATAGCCTCCGCGAATGACCGATTTCTCTCCGATGCCCCACGCGACTCCGACGCGGGGAGCGAAATTGTTCTTGTCAGTCCGAACCAGGCCGTGACCGATGCCGAGTCCTGATTGTGCGGCTGTGACAGTCGGCAGGGTGGCGGGAATCCTTGGATCCAGGTACGCAAGCGTCCTATCAGAAGGCACGATGAAGCGTCCCGTATTGTTGTTGAACGTGGGATCGAAGTTCAGCAGGATGTCGTGCTTGTCGATCCAGGGAGAAATCAACTCATACCGTACTCCAAGGTTCAAGGTGAGCTTCGGGGTGACTTTCCAGTCGTCCTGGAAGAAGTACCCTTGTTCCCAATTTGTGACATCCATATCCGGGCGCGTTTTGGCAATGTAGGTAACTCGGTCGGGGGGCGCACCCAGCAGAAAATTTGTGAACGCATCCGTGCTGCTGCCCGTATAGGTCATGGTACCCCGGGGATTGCCGCGACCGGTTGAAAAACCGTCCAGACCTTCGTTGTGTACGAAATCGGCGCCCATTTTCAGATTGTGGTTCTTAATGACCCAGGTGAGGGTATCTCCAAAGGTGGCCAGGTATTGGCTCTCCTGGCGATCTGTATTCCGATTGCCGCTTCGATCGAAGGAAGTAAATTTGGAACCGTAGGTGATCACGGTGTGTCCGTGCGTGAGGAGCTCCCCCGGTCCTACCACGGCGCCATATGCGTTAATTGCGTTCTGATCGAATCCGATGCTGGACAAGAAGCTTTCCAGGGTCGTGTTGCTATGCCGGTAAATGAACTCGCGATTGAAGCCGCCGCGCGCTTCGTTGATGATGTTGTTACGAATCGTGCGCACGTACGAACCGGAGACAGTATGCGTTCGCCGCTGTTGCTGAGTGAGGCCCAGGCCCGTAAATGGCGATCTGACGGCCGCACTCCCGCCCCGGAATGCCTGCTCGTTTAAGACGCCGTACACGTGATCTCTATCAGAGAAGTCGTGGTCTACGCGAAGGGTTCCCAAGTCTCGGGTGGTAAGGCTTGGCATCAGAGTTTGGAATAACTCTCCAATTCGACCGTTCGATGTGTTGACCGCAATCGAGGGGTCGATCTTAGGAAAATACTTGCCAATGAGCTGTTGGACATTGGGATTCAGCAGTCGCGATGGAATGACCACGAATTGCTCGCCGGTTCCGGTGCAGTTTGGCCAGCCATCACAATACGTATCGGTGGCAATCTCCTGCGGTGTCAGAGTCACATTCGAAGGAACGGTAGGCAGGATGTCGGGATTCATATCGTTTGGATCACTGATTAGAGGCGAAAAATTGCCCGTCCAAAATGCAGGATGCGGCAATCGGTTGTCGGTTATCTGTGTCGAATCCCGATTGTAGTTGCGCTCGTAGGCCATGAAAAACCAGGTCCTCTTCAGACCGGGGATGGGGCCGCCCAGAGAACCGCCTACATCGTTAAAGTTGAAGTAAGGAGAAGGATAAGGGTACAAGGACCCTTGCGCGTCCCGCATCCCTTGCTGATCCTGAATCGTGAGGCCGGCTAGGGCGGAGTTTTTGTTGTTATAAAAGGCCGAGCCATGGAGTTGGTTCGAGCCGCGCTTGGTGGTCACACGAATGCTCGAAATACCGGCATATTCTGCGCTGAAATCATTCGACAGAACATTCAGTTCACCCACCGCTTCGAGGGACGGTTCACTGGCGGAGGCAGACCCGTCGAGTGTGCTCGTGGACCGCTGCCCGTCGATGGTGAAATTGGCGCCGTAACTCTGGAATCCGAGAAACTTGAACGTGCCATCGCCGGTACCCTGCGTGATGTTCGGGTTCAAATACAGAAATGAATAGACGTCACGGCTGTCGCGTGGCAGATCGATGACCTCGCGGCTAGTGATCGTGTCGGCAATCGTCTGATCGGCGGTGTTGATCGTCGGAGCCTCAGTGGTCACCACTACGCTCTCGCTCGCAGTCGAGATCTTGAGAACGGCGTTGGCATTGACGGTCGCGCTGCCTGTCAAGACGATGCCCGTCATGTTAGAAGCCGTCATGCCGGGAGCGGCAATTGTCACTTTGTAAGTGCCTGACGGAAGTCCGAACATCTGATATTCGCCGTGGGGATTCGTTTCCGTGTGACGGAGCGTGCCAGTGGCTTGATCCGCAATTGTCACGCTTGCATTCGCGACGACTGCGCCGCTGGGGTCGGTGACTGTTCCCCGAATCGTACCGAGATCTGTGCCTTGCGCCAGCAGCAACTGCGCGCATCCAACGCTGACCGCGAGCGCCGATAGAATAGCCAGACATTTTGCAAGCTTCATGGTGGGACTCCTGACCTGGGAAGGCTCCCAAGCACTAGCCCTTGTAAACCAAAACATCGACGGAAAGCAAGAAATAAATAAATTATCGCAAGTATTCGACAGTGTTCGCAATGCGCGAGCGACAGGTGCCGGGGCCCGGAGCCTTGTGACGGCAAAGGATAGCGCCCGAGCCCGCCCCGTGGCAGGATAGGGTCATCTTCCGCGCGGGCGGTCCTAATCCTCAGACGGGCATGAGAACAGCGAATGCACAGGGATGGAGATCGACGAGGAACGACAGAAAGCAATAGCAAGTAAACGGACAATCCAGCGAATGTCAGCGGAAACAACCATGAACGTGTAAATTGCTGTTGACCATTCACACACAAGGAATATTACGGGTATGCGTCGCAGAGACCTCCTGAAAACCGCCGCAGTTCTGCCTGCTCTGACTCGACTGAACCTTGCAGCCGCCGTGACCACGGATAATCCAATCTGTTTTCCGCAGCCGCCCCGAGAGCGTCTGAACCAAGGACCCTTCGATATTGAACAGGACCAAGGCTGGCAAACCATTCTGTTCACCACTCCCTCGGAAAAGCCTTTGCGTAATCCGGGATTTGGGTTGGTGGGCTACAGCTGGGAAGAAAGTGGGCCATCCCTTGCGGCTCGCGCCGGCCGAGAAAGTCTGGAGCAGCATGTAGAAAAGATCTCAAGCCTGCCCTTCGTCGACGTTCTGTACATTCGCTGCGATTGGCGCAACGTGCAGTCGCGGCCCGGCCGCCTCGATCTGGATCCTGTCTGGGGATTGACGCTCGAGGCCGCCCGGCGCAAGGGCCTGCGTGTCGCATTCCGAGTTCAACTCTCGAACACTTCCTTTCAGCCAGAAGAGGTCGCCCTGCCTCCCTTCTTGCGCGATCGCATTCCGCTGGTCAACATCGGCAAGATCTCCGGCAAGGGGAATGCGCAGTATCGCGAGCCTCGCTACGATCATCCCGAGTTTCAGAACGCGTTCAGGGAATTGACCGAGCTGCTCGCCGCACAATTTGATGGCAATCCGCTGATCGAATGGGTTGATTTGATGCAGTATGGCTTTTGGGGCGAGGGCCATACCAGCAACTATCCCAATCCGTTCCCTGATTACATGACCGCTGAACGGACTTCCCTCAGCATGACGGAACACCAACTGGCTGCATGGAAGAAGACTCCGCTTGCGGTAAACACTCAGCCCGACATCAGCAATGTGGGCAACCGCGCGGTGATCGACATGGCCATGCGGAGTGGAGCCTGGTTGCGTTCCGACAGCATCATCGTGGAGGAGCCCATTCAGATCGACCAGCTTGCCAACCGTCCACCGTGGCTCGCTGCCATCATGGAGGATGGCTACTTCCGGCAGTACGACACACAGAAACTGTCCACCGATGCGGCGGGAATCAATGTGCTCGAGAACTACATGTTGCACGTCCTCGACCTGGGAGCCAATTACTGGGCGCTGTGGACCGAAGCCGATAACCTGGCTCGATACTATGAAATGTATCCACGCGGGTTCGATCGGCTGCGCGCCCACATGGGATACCGCCTGCGGCCTTCATGGGTTTGGCAGCGCAAGCGCTACGACACGTTCGAAGTGATCGTGTGCGTGGGCAATCGAGGAATCGCTGGCGTTCCGGGAGTGCTGTGGCTTCAACTCGAGAGCCCGGACCAAAGACTCAGTTTGCGTGGAACTCTCGACCCGGGCCATCCCTATGCGGGCAGTTTGCGGCAAGCGTCTTTTCTGCTTCCCAAGGGGTACACGGGCAAACTCAATCTTTCCGCCCAGCTTGAGATTCGTCCCGGCAGGATGAAACCTGTCGCATGGGCATGCGAACAACCGGTGAATCCCGACGGCTCGATCACCATGGAACTCAAGGACGCAAACGATCGGGGCTGGCGCAAAGGAGTATGAGGTGCTGCTCACCGGCCGATCTGTTGGCTTCCGATTGACATGCAGATTTGGACTGACGATGCGACATCAGCGATCGAAGGTTTGGGGAGGGAACGATCCCGCAAGGCTCGTATAAATGCAGCCGTCTCGTGGTAACAACCGTTCAAGAGATCTTCCGGTGTGTCGGCGGACGCCCACTCTTCATTGACCAGCGCTCCGTTGCGATGCGCCAGCCAACCACGTTTCCTGCCAAACGGGCATGTCACGGAGACGCGAAATCCCTCGCCGCAAAGATTGTAGGTTTCTTCAACCATTCCCGACGTGGGCAGTATATCAATTCGTCCTTCGACGCCGCTTTGAAAATGCAAATCGATGGCGTACCAGTCGGTCGTACCGGCCATCATCGTGCGAAATTCGAATCCTTCCACTTCGCCGGCGGTGTAGCGGAGCGTATCCACCGCATGCACCGCGGTAGCCCAAATGAATTCGCGCTCCGATCGCGCGTGCCGCGCCAGGATGCAGTGGACATAACGAATTGAACCGGCGTTGCGCGCCCACTCCAGGGCGCTGTTCAAAAAAGGCATAAAGCGGCGATTCACCGAAACCATGTTCGGAGTGCCACTTTCCGCGGCTTTTTTCGCCAACGCTTCTACTTCGGAGAAAACGGAACCAAGAGGCTTTTCGACCACGCAAGGTATGTGCCTGTTCAACAGAAGGATTCCCGTTTCGGCAATATTTTCCGCCGGAACCACCGCGATGCAGCCATCAATCTCTTCGCGCGCTAGCAGTTCTTCGATATTGCCGTAGCTGGCTTTGAATCCGTATCGCTCACAAAATCTTTGCGCCCGCTTGATTCGAATATCGCAAGCCGCGACGAGCGCAATTTCATCCGGGTACTCGGCCCTGTATCTGGCCAACGGAATTGCGTGGCCGGTCTCGGCGTGTTCCCCGCACCCGATCAGCGCCAGGCGGATCATGGAAGGCTTATTCATGGACTGGTGCGAACCAGTGGAACTTCCTCAGGATGGGTCGCGTTCGCGCCCGCCTTCGGATTTCCGCGGATGAAGAACAAAGATCCGCCCACGGCGAGTGTCAGCAGCGCGAACCAGATTACTGTCAGTCGCTGGCTGGAGGGCACATCGAACAATAACAACAGGCTCAAAGCTCCAATGGCGCAGATAGTACGACTTAAAAACCGAAATACCGGAGCGGTAAAATCGGCCGAGTCTTTCAGTTCCTTACATACATCGACAGGCGTATTCAAATTCCGGAAGAGCCGCTCTCGTGCCGGCCAGTCTCCACGGTCCAACAGCATGCTTAGGAAGAAAACGGCGAAAGAAGACGGGACGATTATCACCACCTGCTGTATGAGGCTCCAGTGATACACAAAGGCTCCTAGAATGCCCAGAACCAGTCCCGTGGTAAACGAAGCCAGACCTGACCAGGGCGGTGTGCGACGCACGGCAAGGCCAAGCAGCGCCGGGGGGCCGTAGGCCAGCGACATCAACGTATTGAAGGTGAGCATGACTTGAAAGACGCTTTGCCCGCTCGCGGCCATGATCACCGCAATCACGGTGGTTGCCCCTCCAATCAGGAACGTTGTGATCCATCCCACCACCAGCAACTCGCGTTCACCCGCTTCCTTTCGCAGCAAGGCCTGGTACATATCCTTGGTAAGAATCGCCGATTTCAGATTGAACTGGGCTGACAGATTTGCCATGGTCGCGCTGAACATGGCGGCGAGCATCACTCCGATCAGGCCGTGAGGAAGCAGGGTCAGGCTCGCGACCGCGTAAGCTGCTTCGCTCGGTTTGGGTAAGGCCGCCCGCAGAGACGGCAGCACGGGATACACGACGCGCATCGCCATAGGCGGAATAAACCAGATGAATGCTCCGGCGAAAAACAATACGCTGCACAGAAGCGCAATCTTCCGCGCCGATCGTTCGTCATCCACGCTGAAGTAACGCTGGGCCATCGCGCTGGTGTTGTAGCCAAACGAAACCATGATCGTCCACGAAGCCAGGTAGAACCATCCAAATTCGCCCGACCAATGAATCGTCTTCATGTCCGCCGGAAGCGCATGCACGAACCCTCCCACACCGCCTACCCGAAGCAGCGACATCACGACAAGAACGAGGCAAAAAGGCATGAGGATGGAGGCCTGCAAAAAATCCGTCACCACGACCGCCCACAATCCTCCGAGCACACAATAGAAGACGATGAGCGCACCCGCTCCAACGATCGTCCAGGTCACAGGAAAACCGCAAGCGGCCGAAACAAAAAGGCTCAGGCCGAACAAAGTACTCGCGCTTGTAAATAATTGAAAGACGATCGTGGACCAGGAGAAAACCTGGTGCGTTGCAAGGTTGAAGCGTCCCGCCAGGTACTCCATCACCGTGGTGATTCGGCTCCGGCGCCAGCGTTCGGCGAAGATGAAGTAGCCCAGCAAAAAACTCAATGCATTGCCGATATATAAGCCGATAGCTGCGATTCCTGAACGATAGGCAACTCCGGCAGCGCCCGTAAAAGTCCACGCGCTGAAGCCCGACATGAAGCAACTGAGCCCGGCTACCAGCCACGGGATGCGGCTGCCTCCGCGGAAGTATTCCGCAGCACCCCGATTGAAGCGCAAAACGTAGAAACCGACTCGCACCATGAGCAGCGCGTAAAGGACGATCACCAGGTAGTCGGTGCGGTTGGCGGTACTCATTGGGGGTGCCCCTTCTTTATACTTTGTTTTGCCTGACAAGTGAAAGAAAAGAAATACTGAAAGAAAGAAAACGAAGTACTGCGGTGTTATACTCGCATCCTCATGGCGCGTCCTGGACTGCTGGTCAGTGCCCCGCGGCAACTGTTTGAATCATTCTTTTGCCCAACTGAAAGAAAGCGGCTCGACCGGGCATTCACGTGGGAAAGGATCGAAGGTGGCACAATCTCCCGTGAATTCCGGCGGAAACTGCAAACGACCGATGCGCTGATCACCACCTGGGACAGTCCACGTTTTGACCAGAAATTACCGCGAATGGCTCCCCGCCTCCGCATCATTGCGCATTGCGGAGGTGAAGTAAAATCGCGCTTCGCTCCCTCGTTGTTTAACGCCCTGACGATCACTAATGCCGCCGCCCCAATGGCCGGCGCCACCGCCGAGATGGGCGCTGCCCTGCTCCTATATTGCGCACGCAATGTCGATTTCTATCGCGCCGCGCTGCGCAAAAAATCAAACCGCATATACCAGCAGGTGCACCTTCATGGCGCGCCAGAGTCGATGGTCGGCGGCACCGTTGCTATGATCGGATTCGGACGAATTGGACGTGCTCTGGTGGATCTGTTGCGCGGGTTCGAAGTAAATTGGCTGGTGCACGATCCTTATGCCAACAGAGCCTTGGCGCGGAAATATGCGATACGTTTCGTGGGCCTCAAAGAACTCCTCTCCCGGGCGCATCTGCTGGTCCTGACCGCGGCGCTGACCGATGAGACACGCGGGATTCTCGGACGCAAAAATCTCGCCGCTCTTCCCGACGGCGCGACCGTCATTAACGTCGCTCGTGGAGGCTTGATCGACCTCAACGCTCTGCGGAAAGAAGTGCGCTCTGGGCGCCTCCGCTGCGCTCTGGACGTAACCGATCCCGTGGAGCCGCTCAATGTGAACGATCCACTGCGCACCATGCCAGGTGCGATCGTCACGCCCCACATTGCCGGCAGCGGACTCCATGTGCGGCAGGAGATCGCGCGCGTGGTACTGGACGATCTGCAAGAATTCTTCAGCGGCGGCCAAGTCGCCAATCGCGTGACAACGGCTATGCTCGAGCGGATGACGTAGGAATGAAAATCTCGTTCTCAACCCTGGCATGTCCGGACTGGAGCATGCCGCAGATTATTCAGCTTGCTGCCGATGGCGGCTACGACGGCATCGAGCTGCGATTTGTCGACGGAGAAGATTCGCTCTGGAAGCTGGCCGCCTTCTCCGGAACTCAAATGGCCGAGACCAGGCGAGCATTAACCGATCACGGGTTGACCATCGCCTGCGTGGATACGAGTTGCCGGTTTCACTCTCCCGAGGCCAGGGAACGTGACGCTGCAATCCAAGAGGCAGAACGCATGTCGGATGTAGCCGCCGAACTTGGCGCACCAGGAATCCGCGTTTTTGGCGACACCATCCAGCCGGGCACGGATCGCGATTCAACTCGCAACTGGATCGCTGAGTCGATTAGGAAAGTGGCCGATCGGACCGCCCAGAACCGTGTTCAGGTGTGGATCGAGACTCATGGTGATTTCGTGGCAGCGGGTGAGACCGCCGCCATCGTGAGGGAATGTAGTTCTCCCTCAATTGGAGTGGTATGGGATCCCGTCAACAGTCTACTAGCAAGCGGTGAGCCACTGGCAGAAGGTGCGACATTACTGGGGTCGGCGATCCGCCATATCCATGTAAAGGATTTCCGGTATACCAGCGTTGGAGTCCAATACGTTCTCACTGGTGAAGGTGCCTTTCCGTGGAACGATTTCAGCGCCGCTCTAAAAGAGCTCAGCTACAAGGGCTATGTCTCCTTCGAATGGGAAAAGAAATGGCATCCGGACTTGGAGGAAGCTACGATCGCCGTGCCCCATTTTCCGAAGAATTTTGCCAAGGCATACGCTCATGGCTGAACGCAAAACGTTGCGCGCGATGCGAGCGGAAGATGTCCCCGCTGCCTTCGAGTTGTCTGCGCAAGCAGGGTGGAATCAGACCGAAGAAGACTGGCGCACGCTGCTTGCACTCGCTCCGGAAACCTGTCTCGCCATCGAGGTCGACAGGCAACTGGCGGCGACTACGACTCTGCTGTGCTACGGCCAGCGATTGGCCTGGATTGGAATGGTCCTGACCAGGCTGGAGTTCCAGCGGCGCGGCTTTGCCAAGAAGTTGTTCAGTGAAGCCCTGAAGCGGGCCGACGAAATGGGAATTGAAACCATCAAGCTTGACGCCACCGAACAGGGACAGCATCTCTATGAACAGTTCGGCTTTCGTGGCGAAGAAGAAATCGTGCGCTGGTCCCGGCAGAACTCCGGCACTGAGCCATTGACCGTCGTGCGCTCGTCTCTCCCGGTGTGGCGCCACTTGGACGCAAACTATTTCGGAGCGGACCGTCTGAGCTTGCTGGAACGCCTGGCAGAAAAAAACCCTCCAGCCGTGCGTGGACAGTCTTATCTGTTCTCCCGGCCCGGCCGTACGAACGCCTACCTGGGTCCATGTGCGAGTGATAATCCCGAAGACGCCCGAAAGTTGATCTCCGCTTACGTGGAAAACTCCCAGTGCAGTTGGTACTGGGACCTGCTTCCCGGGAACCGGCAAGCCGCCAGCACCGCGCGCGACTTAGGATTCACTCCGCAACGGCATCTCCTGCGCATGGCGCGCGGCAAGGAAATCCGTGAGAACCGGGATGCGATCTATGCCATCGCCGGTTTTGAACTTGGTTGAACATGAACATTCAGACAGAGCCAGAACTGGAAGAGTTGCTCTCGCGACCCGACGACGCGACCGCCCATGCTATGGCTTCACTCGAAGGCGATCTGCTCATACTCGGTGCGGGCGGCAAGATGGGCCCCAGCCTGGCTCGATTGGCTCGCAGATCATGCGAACGCGCGGGCATCAGGAAACGCATTCTCGCCGTCGCCCGTTTCACCAATTCCAGTCTAGCGGCCGAACTGGGCGCGGCTGGCATTGAGACGATCACTTGCGACCTTCTCGATCGAGAGTCGCTGTCCCGACTGCCCGACATCCCAAATGTCATCTTTATGGCGGCGAGAAAATTTGGGACCTCCGGGGAAGCTCACCTGACCTGGGCGATGAACACATATCTTCCCGGACTCGTCGCCGAGCGTTATCGAAATTCTCGAATCGTTGCGTTTTCTACGGGAAACGTGTATCCGCTCCGCTCCATCTCGCAGGGCGGCGCAAAGGAAACTACGCTGGTCGATCCAGTCGGTGAATATGCGCAATCGGCACTGGGCCGCGAGCGCATGTTCGAGTACGCATCGGCCAAATGGGACACTCGTGTAGTCCTGTTACGCCTGAATTACGCTGTCGAGTTGCGCTACGGAGTACTGGTGGACGTCGGATTGTCGGTATTCGAACGCCGTCCGATCAACCTGGCGATGCCCAAAGTCAACGTTATTTGGCAAGGCGAGGCGAATGCCTGGTGCTTGCGCTCCTTCCCCTTCTGTCAGGCCCCTCCCGTCGTACTGAATATTACTGGGAGTGAAACGCTTTCCGTTCGCGAGTTGGCGCTCGAGTTTGGCCGTGATTTCGGCATTGAGCCAACCTTTGTCTCCGAAACTGAAGGTGTGAGCGCGCTGCTCAGCGACGCCAGCAAAGCACGAGGACTATTTGGCGATCCGAAGATCAGTCCTCACGAGATGATTTCCGGAATTGCAAACTGGATTAAGACCGGCGGGCCGCTCCTGAACAAGCCCACGCATTTCCAGGCACGGGACGGAAGATTCTAATGCGATTGCGCGAACAACTTCACTCCGGACTGGTAATTCCAGCTCACCCTCTGGCGTTAAATTCCCAGCGACAGTTGGACGAGCGGCGGCAACGAGCGCTTACCCGCTACTATTTGGCCGCCGGCGCGGGCGGAGTCGCAATCGGGGTACACACCACTCAGTTCGCCATCCGAAACGTAGGATTGCTCGAACCCGTTCTGGCTTTAGCAGCCGAAGAGTGTCGTGATCCCAACGTAGTAAAGATTGCGGGGGTATGCGGACGCCGAAAGCAGGCCCTGGCGGAAGCAGAGCTTGCCGCAAGATTGCATTATCACGCGGCACTGCTAAGTCTCGCCGATCTCAAGGACGAGAGCACTCGGCAACTGCTTGACCATACGCGCGCCATCGCCTCGGCCATCCCCGTAATCGGGTTCTACCTGCAGCCTGCGGTCGGAGGAAGGCTATTGCCGTATGACTTCTGGCGGCAATTCGCCGAGGTCGAGAATGTGGTCGCCGTCAAGATAGCTCCGTTCAATCGCTATCAGACCATTGAAGTTATCCGGGCCATTGCCGATTCCGGCAGGGCTCGCGAAATTGCCATGTACACCGGAAATGATGACCACATTCTGCTCGACCTGCTCTCGGTCTTTGATTTCGGGTCCGGACCCATGCGGTTCTCGGGCGGACTGCTGGGTCATTGGGCGGTCTGGACCAAGACTGCAGTTGAGCACTTGGCCTTGGCGCGACAACACCACGATTCGATCTCCGGCGATCTTCTGCGCCTGAGTCATCAGATTACCGATGCGAACGCGGCCATGTTTGATCCCGCCCATAATTTTCGCGGCTGCATTCCAGGGATTCACGAAGTTCTCCGCAGGCAGGGGCTGCTGGAAGGACGCTGGTGTCTCAATCCCGACGAAGAACTCTCACCGGGACAAAACGAAGAGATCGATCGCGTTTGCAAAGCCTATCCTTTCCTCCAGGATGATGATTTCGTAAAGGAACACCTTGATGAATGGCTTCACTAGCGTGGTTCTAATGCTGCTGGTCTTGTCCGCAGTCCCGGCGTCTCCGCGCGAGGCTGTGGTGCAGTGTGTGCACGCCAACCAGGACGTACCACTTACACTCGATCCAGCCTCGCCTTTCTGGCATGATGCGCGCGTTGTCGCGGTTGAGAAAGACCGCTTCGGAAAAATCGTCCCGAATTTTTCCGCCATGATCCGCA
This sequence comes from Candidatus Sulfotelmatobacter sp., assembly GCA_025928375.1. Classification (GTDB taxonomy): domain Bacteria; phylum Acidobacteriota; class Terriglobia; order Terriglobales; family Acidobacteriaceae; genus Sulfotelmatobacter. The sequence goes on along the minus strand of JAICJP010000034.1, from coordinate 4,244 downwards.
CCCGTTGGACACAAAAGAATCTTTATTTGTTGTTTGTCTCTCCCTACGACGAACTCCACCTAAAACCGAATCCCACAACGCAAACGGAAACCAACGAACTCTGGAACTGGGATGTCGCGGAAGCTTTCATCGGCTCCGACTTTAATGACATTCAGCGCTATAAGGAATTTGAGGTTTCTCCCCAAGGCGAGTGGGTGGATTTGGACATCGACCTGCACAAACCACACCACGAAGATGGTTGGACGTGGAACTCGGGGTTTGAATCAGCCGCTCGCATCGACCCGGCCGAACACATGTGGTATGCCGCGATGCGTATTCCCTTCTCCGCAATCGACCACCAGGTTTCCGTTGCGGGCCACACGCTCCGCATCAATTTTTTCTTCAGCCAGGGGAGTCCAGCGCATCACCACGAGCTGGCCTGGCAGCCTCCCATGAAAGAAACGTTTCACGTTCCAGAGAGATTCGGTTTGATCAGGCTGGTGAACAACTAGAAATATTCGACGGAGTTGAACATGCAAGCCTTTCGCAAATTCGCGTCATACGTTCTGCTAATCGTCGTCGCTATTGTCCCGCGCTTTTCGAGCGCCGAGGATCATGCCGCCCCAATCGTTGAGCGCGGCGTTGCCGTGAAGATGCGCGATGGCACGATTCTTCGTGCCGACATCTATCGCCCAAATGCTCCGGGGAAATTCCCGATTCTTCTCACGCGCACTCCATACGACAAGAACAACAACCAACTCTTTGGTTTACAAGGTGCCGCCCGCGGCTACGTAGTCATCAATCAAGACGTGCGCGGCCGCTACACCACCGATGGCGAATGGTATCCATTCCTTCACGAAACTGACGACGGTTACGACACCATCGAATGGGCGGCCGCGCTTCCCTATTCTGACGGCAGAGTGGGAATGTATGGCGGCTCCTACGTCGGGGCGACCCAGATGCTCGCGGCAATTTCCCATCCGCCTCACCTTGCCGGAATCTGTCCCGTGGTCACCGCCAGTAACTATCACGATGGCTGGACCTACCAGGGCGGCGCATTCGAGCAGTGGTTCAATGAATCCTGGACCTCCGGATTGGCGGAAGACACGCTAAACCGACATGTTCGCAAACAAGTGAATGCTCAACACGGCATCAACACGCTTCCCCTGACCGAGTATCCACTCTTCCCGTTGCCGCCATCTTCTTCCAATACGGAATTGCTGCGCGCGCTCGCGCCCTACTTTCTTGATTGGCTGGCGCATCCGAGCTACGACGACTACTGGAGGCGTTGGGCGATTGAAGAGCGCTACCCTGATATTCGGGTGCCATCGCTCACCGTCGCAGCGTGGTATGACATCTTTCTGGGCGGCTCGCTGCGCAACTATATCGGCTTAAGACACAGAGCTGGCGACGACTCCGCTCGCCAGGGCCAGCATCTGTTGGTCACGATCGGTGGCCACGCCGGCTCGGCGCAAAAGGTCGGAGATGTGGACTTCGGTCCCGCCGCTCCCTTCGATGAAGACACGGTGACTCTAAATTGGTACGACCATTTATTCAAGAATGCAGCCAACGAGTTCGCCGGTTCCAAGCGCGTACGCATTTTTGTGATGGGCGCCAATCAATGGCGCGATGAAGACGAATGGCCGCTCGCCCGCGCAAAGGAGACAAAGTACTATCTCCACTCCGCGGGAAAGGCAAACTCCGCAAGCGGGGATGGCATCCTCTCGACCGCGGCTCCCGCCGCGGAAAAAAATGATCAGTACACCTACGATCCATCCAACCCGGCGCCGACAATCGGCGGCCCGTTATGTTGCGATTCCGATCATCTGGCGCCTGGTCCGCGCGATCAGAGCTCTGTCGAGGCCAGACCAGATGTCCTTGTCTATTCGACTCCGGCCCTGCAAGAAGATCTTGAGGTCACCGGACCGGTTCAGCTCGAACTATTCGCCAAATCTTCCGTAATCGACACCGATTTCGTCGCCAAACTGGTGGACGTGCGTCCTGATGGCTTTGCGCAGAACTTGACCGAGGGCATCGTTCGCGCCCGCTATCACAGTTCGCAGGAGACGGCCGAACTTCTGAAGCCTGGCGAGATTTACAAATTCAATATCGATCTGTGGGCGACGTCGAACGTATTCCGGCGAGGACACCGCCTGCGCCTTGAAGTCACCAGCAGTAATTTTCCGCGGTTCGACAGAAACACCAACACCGGGGACGATTCAGCGCACTCGCGGAAGTTCGCAGTGGCCCAGAACGCAATCGTTCATGACGCGGAGCATCCCTCAGCTCTCATCTTGCCCATTGTGCCCACGCCTTGACCATCGATCCGCACCGCGAAATTCTCCAGCAGGAGGGAGACCATGCCTCAAAGCGCTACACGTCAACGCATCTTTCTCGCCCCGGCGCCGCGCGCGGTAGGCGATATTTTTGACTCCGATGATCTCGCCCACTTGCGGGCTCTCGGCGACCTGATAGTGCACGAGGCAGGTCCGGTCACCGACGAGCAGTTCAACGCTATTTCCGGCGATACCGCCATCATCATTGGTCAGATTGATCTGCCGGAATCACGGCTTAACAAGACGCCCTGCTTGAGAGCAGTCTTTAATGTCGAAGGAAATTTCTTGCCCAATGTCGACTACGCATATTGCTTTCGCAATGGCATTCGCGTTCTTGGGATTGGTCCCGTATTCGCTGAACCCGTCGCAGAGGCCGCGCTGGGCATGGCCATCGATTTGGCCCGTGGCATTACCCGCTCTGATCGCAATTTTCGTCAAGGCGTCGAAGAGTACGGGCTCGCAGCAAATAGCGAGGCGTTCTCCCTGTTTCGTCAGAACGTAGGATTCGTCGGGCTCGGAGATTTAGGCAGGGCGATTCTTCCATTGCTTCAACCTTTCCATTGTCACATTCGGGCCTACGACCCCTGGCTGCCCGATGAATATCTTCGCACGCTCGGGTGCGACGCTGCTCCGCTCGAAGAAGTATTCCGCCTTTCACAAGTGGTTTTCGTTGTCGCTGGAGTAACCGCGGACAACCAGGGATTTCTTGGGCCACAACAGTTCTGTCAAATGCTACCCGGCGCCGCGCTGGTGCTGGTCAGCCGTGCCGCCGTAGTCGACTTCGATTCACTGGTCGACTTTGCCCGGCGTGGTCGCATACGCGTGGCCACCGATGTGTTCCCGCAGGAGCCACTGCCCGCGGCCCACCCGGCCCGGCAATCCGGAAATATATTACTCTGCGCACATCAAGCTGGCGCCATGGAGGCCACCATCAGGCAAATTGGAAAGATGGTTGTCGCCGACGCGAAGCTGATCTTGAGGGGCCTGCCTCCAGTTCTCTGTAAATCAGCTCAACCCGAGACGGTTTCACTTTTCCGCAGCAAGCCGATAGAAAAGACGTGAGTAGCTCCCCATTGCGGCAGCCGGAGGTCGTCAGCAAACGGCCCATCCAGCAATGGACTAGCCCAACGCTCTTCCAGACCCGATTTTCCATTCCCAGTAGAATGCTCTAGGAGGAGCGCCCGTCGGCGCAGAATCATCTGAAAAGAGATCCAAAGACCGCCGGCCTGCGCTACTGGATGGAGCGCGTGCTGCAGGAGTGCGACAACGCGGCCGCCGGCTTCCAGCCCGATCCCGTTCACGACCTGCGCGTCGCCCTGCGGCGATGTCGCTCCCTCGCCGACGGCATGATTGCCATGGACCCGGATCGCAACTGGAGGGCGATGAAGAAGGCGGGCAAGAAATTATTCCAGAGCCTGGGCGCGCTGCGCGACGTGCAGATCATGATGGAGTGGATCGAAACTCTGGAGTTTGCCCCAGTGCAGCAGACGCCCTCGTCCCCGCCGCCCAAAGCGCAGCCGGCGATCCCTCCCGAAATCTCTGCCAAGAGCGAAGCCGAGGCGCTGCTGCAAGTTCTGCGAAACCGCGAAAGCGAGCACAAGCGCGAGGCTCGCACAGCGCTCGATGAGTTCGATCGCAAGCAGTGGCGGCAATGGGGTGGGATGCTTCCGGCTCGTGCAGCGCGCATCCGCGCGGGCAGCGCGGTTTTCAAGCACCTGGCGCTGGAGCGGTGGAACGCCGCCCGCCAGTTGCATACGCGCGCCATGCGAACGCAATCGGGGGGCGCGCTTCACACCCTGCGCATCGGGATCAAACGATTCCGCTACATCGTGGAGAACTTCTTGCCCCAGGAGCACCAGGCGTGGGGTAACGATCTGAAGCACGTGCAGGACCTGCTGGGGGAAGTACACGACTTGGACGTGCTCTGGG
>JAICJP010000043.1 GCA_025928375.1 Candidatus Sulfotelmatobacter sp. | reverse complement strand
GACTTTTTCAACACCCACGCGAGTTATCGTCCACTGTGTGTCTTGCACAAGAATTGCAGCTCTCCACGCTCTTTGGTGTAGAATCTCGCAGCCGCGATTGCGGCAAATACGCCAAGACCATCTGGAGGTGACACGATGCGTTTCTTGCGCTTGCTCGCCGTCTGCTCAATTCTGCCGACTGCACTATTCGCAGCTGATAGCCCGTTCAGTGGGACCTGGACGCTAAATACTGCGAAGAGCCATTTCACAGGTCCTGCCCCTAAAAGTAGCACAGCCAATGTGCAAGCCGATGATCAGAACTTCAAGCTGAAACAGGAATTTGTTGGCGACACGGGGCAGACCTCGAACATTTCTGTGGACGCCAAATTTGATGGAAAAGATTATCCCGTCACTGGCGACCCGGACACTGACTCCATGGCCATTCGGCGCGTCAGTGACCATGAACTGAAAATAACCTACAAGAAAGCTGGACAGCTTACCGGGAAAAGCGTCGTGACCGTCTCAAAAGACGGAAAGACGACGACTTTGAAGTTTACAGACTATAAAGATGGCAAACCCATTGGGAGCGGATCAGCGGTATACGACAAAACGCAGTAAAGATCAGCAAACAAATCCCGAGTGCGCTTTTGGCTGCCAGAACGTCGGCGGCCTTTTTCATTGCTATTGCGCTGGAAGTTGCTCAAATCAGAGAGTCAGGCGTCGTTAACAGACGATTACACAGAAACGCTTGTGGCCGTCTCACGCGAGCGCCAGATTCATGTTTCCAATCGCCTCGTCGATCTCCTGCGTGTTCTTGAAACCGATCGTGGCGCAATCCACTCCCGCGTTCTGGAAGGCGAACCTCATGGCTTTCACGCGATCGTCGTGACTCCGCTCGAACTGACCGCCACCGCAGAGCTTCATGCCAATCACACCCAGCCCTTCCTTCTTCAACTGGTGGATGTGATCGACCACTTCGCTGACGTTGTCCGGATGGTTGGTGTCCTCAGAGGTCGGGCCGTCCATGCGTGCGCCGCTGTGGTTGATGCGGATCAGTCCCACGTCGAGCCAGTGCGTGCCCGGCATCTGCCGCAGCGCCGGCAGCCCGTGCACTGAGGCGCCATGCGTGCGGATGATCTTTCTCTGCTGCGCCTGAAGGATGCCGTCCTGCCAGCGTTTCGTAGTCTCTGGCCAGTCGGGCGTGTGCTGCCAATGCAGCAGCATGATGTCAAAGTATTCAGTCTGCGAGGTGCGCCGCAGCTCGTCGAACTTGGCCTGCGGATCGATCCCCTGGTGGAAGGTAGTCACCTTGCTCATCAGCTGGTAGCTGTCGCGAGGCAGGCCTTTCAGCGCCTCTCCCAGCATTCCCGGCGTCTCGTACGCCTCAGCCGTCTCAAAGAAGCGGATGCCGCGATCATAGGCATAGCGCACCAGCCGGGTGAACTCCTGCTGCCCCAGCGCCGCCTGTACCGCACCGCCGTTCGTGCCGGTTCCGAAGGCCAGCCGTGTCACGTTGATCTTTGAGCGGCCAAGCAACACGGTGTCAGTCGCGGTGCGCTTCGTGGCGGAGAGCGGAAGAATTCCCGCAGTCGCCATGGCTCCAGCGGCCAAGCCGGTTTTGAGGAAAGTACGCCGTGTGGTTGGATTCATCTTGACCTCCATGGCTCAAGCCGGGCGGGGCGAGCCGGATCAGTGGATGTTAGCACGCATACAGGGCAAATGTCCGCGTTGGATCATCCGTCCGGCAATGGAATCGCGGTTGTCTCGATGCGTGAGCGCGTATTGTTTCGGCAAGTCGGACCAGGGTTGAGCAATCTGTTCGCGCCCATAGTTTTTAGTGCAAAGTGCATCTCGAGTAAACCTCACAACGCAGGCTGTCATCTCAATGCCCACTACGTAAGCGGGAACTCTTACCCGTTGTGCCTGCGTTGCCATCCGAGCCCCGGCCACGGAACACCCAGACTCAGATCTCTGCTGGGTAATGTAAGAAAGTTCACCGCAACAGGAGGATGATTGTGAAGGACTTTACGATGAGCGGGACCGAGGAAAAAATCCGTTTGGCGATCGGGTCTGCGGCTGCCGCAGCCGCGATTTTTGCACCACTCACCTATAAATGGAAAAGCGTGCTGACCGGCGTTGCCGCTGGAGCAATCCTGACTGGAGTTTACGGCGTTTCACCAATCAGGCGCCTTCTAAAAGGTTGATCTGGACCTCGTCGCAAGCGAGGCTGGCACGAGTTCGTAAGAAGCTGGAGGGGCACCACTGGTGCTCCTTTTTTTTGCCCCTGAGCCATCGTGCTGAGCACAGCGATAGCGCTCAGAATCCCATGACGGGCATTTTGAGTAACAGCGGGATCTTACGCCAGCTATTGTGCATCATCTCCAGCGCGTGGCACCTTGCGTTTGCGCATCCCGATCTCAGAGCTCGCCGAATCGGAGAGTACCCGTTCCACCCTCTTACGGCCTTCTTTTGTTTTCGAACTCCACAGAACCTGGGTTTGGATCTATGCCCTGGGGAGAGGGCCATGCTGGAAGTGATACTGCAGAATGCGGGCGGCCAGGGCTGGAGTGATCGAGCCTTCCTGTCCTTCCACAGTGCGCACGACTTCTCCGCGACAGACGACTTCCGTTTCTGAAAGCCCCGCAATCTCCGCCGGGAGCACCAGGTTGATTTCCAGTTGTGAACTGGGCTGTAGCACTTCGTCTGCCTGGAACAGCATGCCGGAGCGGCTGATGTTCTCCGTTTTTCCGCTATGCCAATCTTTCTCGCCGAGGCGGCGATAGCGTAAAGGCAAATGGAGTTGGAATCTCTGCGCGCGCGTGGGAGGAACTTCCCGTGCCCGCGCCGCGTGTTGAGTTGCAGCGGACTGAATCGACATTTCGACCTCCGGGGGAGTAGGGGTTGCATCGAGCACTTCGCGGACCTTGTCTTTCAGGTCCCGAAGGTTGAATGGCTTCTGGAGCAGGCGAATGCCCGCATCCAGAGTGCCGTTGTGACCGATCACGTTTTCCGTGTAACCGGACATGTAGAGAACTTTCACGTTGGGGCGGATTTCTGTAATGCGCTGCGCCAACTCGCGGCCATTCATGCCGGGCATGATGACGTCGGTCAACAACAGGTGGATCACAGACTCGTGCGCGACGGCAATCTGCACGGCAACTGCGCCATCGGCGGCTTCAATCACCTTGTATCCCTGCTTCTCCAGGTACTGGCGGGCAAGGTAACGCAGGTTGGCTTCATCCTCGACCAGCAGGATGGTTTCGGTGCCCGGCTCCACGCGCTGGGCTTGCGCCTGGGCCGCAATCTGCGCGGCTTCACCCGCGGCGGCCACCCGCGGCAAATAAATCTTGAAGGTAGTGCCTCGCCCGACTTCGCTTTCCACCCAGATGTATCCCAGACTCTGCTTGATGATGCCGTAGACGGTGGAAAGGCCAAGCCCAGTGCCTTTGGGCCCTTTGGTGGTAAAGAACGGCTCGAAGATGTGCGATTGGGTCTCGGCATCCATTCCAACCCCGGTATCGCTGACCTGGATCGTGACGTAGTCGCCGGGACGCAGCGGAGCGTGATGGCGCGCTTCCTCTTCGCCCAGGGTCACATTGCAAGTCTCGATGTTGAGCTTACCTCCTGTGGGCATGGCGTCGCGGGCATTGACCGCCAGGTTCATGATCACCTGTTCGATCTGTCCGGCATCGGCGCGAACCGGCCAAAGATTCTTTCCGGGAGACAGCACAAGATCGATGTCTTCGCCGATCATGCGCGTGAGCATCTTCAGGTTTTCGGTGGCGATATCGTTGAGGTTGACCAGGCGGGGAGCCAGCATCTGCTTGCGGCTGAAGGCGAGCAACTGGCGGGTCAGCGAAGACGCGCGTTCCGCCGCGCCGGCAATCTCCTGCGCCGGGCCGCGAAGATGCGGCTCGGCCCCGATCCGTTCGAGGAGAAATTCGGAGTATCCCGAGATCACCATCAGCAGATTGTTGAAGTCGTGCGCGATCCCGCCCGCCAGGCGCCCCACTGCCTCCATCTTCTGCGACTGGCGCAACTGCTGTTCCAGGGCACGGCGCTCGGTGACGTCCTCCGCGAAGAGTTCGAACACCACCCCTTCTTTACGGCCGTTCACCACGGACCGGCCCGAAATTCGCACGACGCTGGTGCCGCCCTTGCGCTTCCAGTCAGCAATTACTCCTGAGAAAGGTTCGGAGGCGCGCAGGCGATCCGCCAGATCGAACCACTGTTCGGTATCGTGATAGAGGCTGTAGATGTACTGACCGCTCAGTTCGTCGGCGGAACTAAGCCCGAGCAGTTCAAGGAATGCCGGATTAGCATCCAGAATCTTGCCAGTAGAGTCGCAACTGCAAATGCCGTAAGGTGCGTTGGTGACTAGCGAACGAAAATTTGCCTCCGAAACCCGGAGATTTTCCTGGACGGCGCGCAGCGCACCGTTGAGCCAGCAAATCAGAATTGCTAGAAACGAGAACAGCGACAAGCGGAAGATCGCGATGCGCATCTGCTCGGGCGCATGCTGACCAGCGAGTGAAAAGTAGGCGATGATAGTGAGGGCGAAAGAAGTGGCAACCAGCCCAGGTTTCCAGCCGCCATACCAGGCGCTTACCATTACGGCGACGCCGAACAGGGCCAACCGGCTTTCGGAAACATCGGCCAGCAGAATCGTGGGAATCAGCGCCAACGCCGTGCTGAACACGGCAACTCCGTAGCGCAATATCGGCGCACGTGCAGGCGGAATGCGGAGTAGGGGGAGGGTTACTCGCATGAACGGAGAATAATTAAGAACTCTTAAGACCGATAGTTACAGGAGTTCATTTTGATGCTGGAGAAGAACAACAGTTGTCATGTCCTGTTGTCAAGAAAGATACTGGGCCGCGGGACAGTGCATGCCGATTCGGCTTGCAACTTTTCCCACGAATCTGGAAACTAGGCGGGATTAAAACCAGCATGAATATTGGACTCTTTGGCGGCACATTCGATCCTGTGCATCGCGGGCACATGGCAGTGGCGCGCGCTGCTATGGAGCGCTGCAAGCTGCACCGCGTGTACTTCGTCGTGGCCAATGTCCCACCGCACAAACAGCGCCAGGCCCACACCCCGTTTGCCCACCGTTTCGCGATGATGGCCTTGGCCACTGCCGCTGAAAAAACATTCGTGCCGTCCCTGCTTGAGGCCCCGGAAGAACTGAGCGGCGCCAAGCCTCGGTGGCAAAGGCCGAACTACACCATCGACACCATGCGGTCGCTGAAGCGGTCTCTTAAGAGCGACAAACTTTTCTTTCTAATCGGCATGGACGCATTCTGCGATATTGCCAAGTGGCATGACGCAGAAGCCCTGTTTCGCGAATGTGAATTCATCGTCGCCGGCCGGCCAGGGTATTCGTTGGCCGATGTTGCGAACGCACTGCCGGCAAGCCTGCGACCTCGCGCCGAGGTGACTCGCCCATTTCAAAAGCAAGCTGCCACAGGCGACCTGGTGCTTCCGGGCGCAACCATTCACTTGCTGGCGGACTTGCATCAACCTGCGTCGGCTACGGCGATTCGTCAGGCGATCAGTTCGGGCAAATCGCTGGATCGTTTCCTGGACCCTCTCGTCGCGGACTATATAAAGAAGATGAAGCTGTACCGCGCCACCTAGCCCTGGACTTGTTCTCGCTCGCGTAGTTTGGCGCGGGGTGGTTGTGGATTTGGAAGGGCTGCAGGTCGGTTACAATTGTTGCGAGGTCGAGCCAACAATTCTTTCCTGAATGACTAAAAAGAGCGAACTCAAGCAGCAAGTTTCCGCGGCCATTCAAGCCTGCCTGGAAAAAAAGGCGGAAGAACTCAGCATCCTCGAAATGGAAAAGGGGTCAGGAGCTTTTACTGACTACTTTGTCCTGTGCAGCGGGACTAATCCGCGGCAGGTGCAGGCCATCGCCGATGAAGTCGAATTACGCCTAAAGAAGGCCGGGCTGCGCCCGACTCATGTGGAAGGCTACACCCAGGCCGAGTGGGTGCTCATCGACTACGTCGATTTCGTCGTGCACGTGTTTTCCGACAAGGCGCGCAAGTTCTACGATCTGGAACGACTGTGGAAGTCCGCGCGGCGACTCGAACCCGGCGACCTGAAAACTGCGGTCCGCGCACGGAAGACAGCGACGAAGGTCCCCGCCAAGAAGAGAAAAGTGAGGGCGTAAGACCTTCGCCTGGGACTGGGCATCTTCCAAATGGCATCCCAACCAGAAGCCGGACCGGACTGGGGACACGAGTACGGCCTGGTGGCGTCGGAAAAGTGGAAGGCGAAATCCGCCGCCATGGGCACCCCCGCTACCGAGGCCCTGGTGGAATATGCGAGCCCGGTCGCAGGGATGCGAGTACTCGACCTCGCGAGCGGAACCGGTGAACCTGCGATCACTCTCGCCACGCGGGTGGGTCCGCAGGGTTCGGTTACAGCACTTGACCTCAGCCAGGATCTGCTCGAGATTGCCGAAAAACGCGCGCGTTCGCGCGGGCTAAAAAACTTCCGCACGCAAAAAGCGGATGCGCATTCTCTGCCATTTCCGGACGACAGCTTCGATGTCGGCACCTCGCGATTCGGGGTGATGTTCTTCCGTGATCCCAGCAAAGCGCTGGGAGAACTGCGGCGCGTTTTGCGCCCCGGCGCGCGCGCCTGCTTTCTCGCCTGGGGAGGTTTCGATCAGCCCTACTGGAAGAGCATGATGGGTGTGGTGCATCGGAATGTGGGCGGGCCCTTGTTGCCGCCGGACGGGCCAGATCCATTTCGTTTTGCCGAGCCGGGCAGTTTATCCGAGGGGCTGCGGCTGGCTGGCTTTGGCTCAGTCGAGGAACAGAGCGTGACCTTGCCGTGGACCTGGCCCGGACCTCCCGACGAGGTCTGGCGACAAATGAAGGCGGTCGCCGTGCCATTTCGCCCGTTGTTGGATCGCGTCCCCGAACAGCGCTGGCCCGAAATCGACGCTGAAGTCTCGCGCGAAGTGGCGCATTACTTCGATGGAGAAAAGATCGCGTTCGGAGCTGAGGTGATCCTGGCTTCAGGACGAAAATGATGGGTGGCCACGCGTGAAGATCAGGATCGCATGGATTGGCAAGACCAAAGAACCTGCCATCGCCTCTCTCAGCGAAGAATATCTAAAGCGCATTTCGCGGTACGCACAGGCGGAGGGCATCGCGTTGCGCGATGAACAAGATCTGCTCGCGAAATTCGGTGCGTCGGGAAAAGCAGGCTCGAAGTCCACGCTGATCCTGATGGATTCCCGTGGGAAAGAATTCTCCTCGGAGCAGTTCGCAAAATTTCTCGGCGACTATCAGGATCGCAATCCGCTGCCGATCGTCTTCGCCATCGGCGGAGCGGACGGATTCAGCAAAGACACAATATCCGCCGCCCATCACATAATCTCACTCGGGAAAATGACCCTGGCGCACGAGCTGGCGAGGGTCGTGATGCTGGAGCAAATCTATCGTGCGTTCACCATCCTCAAGGGCCACCCGTATCATTCGGGTCATTGACCGCCGAAGTTAGTGTTTCTTCTCCGTTGACTGCAGCACGATTTTCAAAATCTGCTTGGAAAGGTCATTTACCGGAACGTCGTCCATATTGGCGAGCACTACAACGCCTGCGCGCTGTTCGGGGGCGATGTAAAAATTAGTGCTGGTTCCCTGCTGCCCGCCGTCGTGACCCACGTAGCGGATTCCATCCTCGCTGAGCGTCCCCCAACCGAGAGCGTAACCGTTGGGCTGACCGTCGGAGGGTTTCAGCGGAGTCCACATCAAACTGCGCGTTTCCGGCTTCAGCAGCTTGTCACTGAGCATGGCGACTTCAAAGCGCGCCATGTCTTCGGCGGAAGACAGCCAGCCGCCACCCGGAATTTTGTAGCTGGAGTCCAGAAAATCAGCGTTTTCGACCGTGCCCGATTCCGTCTTGTGGTAAAAGCGGGTGCGGTAGGGAATGATCGCAAAACGATCGTCGACCAGCGTGTGCTCCATGCCCGCCGGAATGAAGACGTTTTGCCGCATGTACTCCGTGTACTTCGCGCCGGAAGCCCCTTGCATCACGCAACCGACCAGCGTGTAGCCCTGGGTCGAGTAATGAAACTGTTTGCCGGGCTCGGAGAGCAATGGATCATTTTTGAAGAAATCGAGACCAGCCTGAATCGGGTCGTCGAAGTGCTTTGTATTTCCGACCTCGGGATCGTTCTGCGAGTCGGACTTGTAATGCCGAATTCCTGCTAAATGTCCCATGACCAGCCGCGTCGTAATTGCACCTGATTTCTGGGGGAATACGGGGCAGTATTTCTGCACCGGGTCGTCGAGCTCCAGGTTGCCTTTCTCAACCAGCTTCATGGCTCCGGTCGCGCTCAGAGATTTGGAAATTGAGGCCAGCCGGTAAAGCGTGAACTCCGTAGCCGGGACATGATTCTCCAGGTCCGCGAAGCCGAACCCGCTTGCCCATTCCAACTCTGCATTTTCGACAACAGCCACCGAGAGGCCCGGAACGTGTGTGGTCGACATGAACTTCGAAACGGCTGCTTCGATCTGCGTTCGCTTCTCCGCCGGGAGGCGCTGTTGAGCATCAGCGAGCGAACTCAGAATGGCGAAAACGCATACGACGAAAAGGAGGAGTGGACGGAGTTGCCTCGGCATAGGAATGCATTGTCTTCCGAGAAGGCTTCTCAAGCAACTTGTGGTGGGTTGCAGACCAGACCTACTGGGTGACGGTTGCCTGATAGCTTACCGCCTGCCAACGGCCGGAGCGCCGGACCCACACCCGCGTGTAGCGGTAGGGTCCGCTGAAATCCTCGCCCAGTTGGTGGCCTTTCACATCGGCTCGTGCGGTAACGACGGCGGTGTCGCCGTACAGGCGGACCACCATGTCGCTGACATCGATATTGTCGTAACGGAGTTGGCCGCTCCTGCGCGCCGAAATGGCTTCTTTCTTGGTGGTGACCTGGCCTAGCGGACCAATGGCGACATAATCATCAGCGAGCATGCGTTGAGGAAACTCAGGGTCGCGCCGCAGCGTGGCTTCCCTGGCCTGGTGCTCAATGTCCACAATCTCGCGAATCGTATCCTGATCGCCAACGTCCACCACGGCCGACTTGCTACGTGGCGCTCCGTGCTGCGCGGAGAATGCCGGCACCGCGGCTAGCACGAAACACCATAACAACACAGATCTGTTGATCACGATGAGACCTCCGCGAAGCGCGAGGGACAGAGATCCGACTGACCCGGGTTACGCAACTTTGGATGCTGGAGTTCCGTAGAAAAATTCTCCCTGCGAGAACATTTTTTGGTGACTGAGAAGATTCGCGCTGCGCGATTCCGGAGAGCGAACATACTTCTATGAAAGACGCAGACGTTGACGGCGGCCTTCGCTTTTATTCTGCCATCTGCGACAGTTCAGTTCATCTTTCATCGCTACCGGAAAACCACGGTTCTGACCTTGCAGTTGCAAGCCGTCTTCCCTCGCCTGGCGCTCTAAGCCTTTGATAAGACGGAAACGAAACGTCAACAGAGGAAGATTGTTGTCCACCGTGGGACCGTAGTGTCCACCATCGGACAGTGCGGGACGAGAGATTCGCTCGTCCCCGATGTAGAATCGGACATCCGCTAAGACATGGTTGACATCCGTCGTGGTCTTATCATCGTGAACACCGGCCCTGGGAAAGGCAAGACCACGGCAGCCATGGGTACCGCCTTGCGAGCCGTTGGCCAGGGTATGCGAGTGCTCATGCTGCAGTTCCTGAAGGGATCATGGCATTACGGCGAGCTCGATGCAGTCCAGGTATTTGGGGACAAATTCGTCATGAAGCAGATGGGCCGCGGTTTTGTGAAGATCGGAGCGGAGAAACCGGACCCAGAAGATGTGCGGATGGTCGAAGAGGCCTGGTCCGAAGCGGAGGCCGCGATCGCATCCGGCACCTGGGACCTCGTGATCCTGGATGAGATAAACTATGCGATCAGCTATGGAATGCTGGATCCGGCCAGAGTGGTCGAGAGCTTGAAGAAGAAGCCGGAAATGGTGCACGTCATCTTGACTGGCCGAAATGCTCACTCGACAATCGTCGAGATTGCCGATACCGTGACCGAAATGCGCCAGGTAAAACACGCATACGAAAAGGGTGTAATGGCCCAGAGAGGAATCGAATACTAGTTCTCAGTTGTCAGTTCTCAGAAGAGGCCACCTCAACGAGAACTGAGAGCTGGCAACTGAGAACTGAGAACTTCTTTATGGCTTGGTTCAAGCGCGAATCCGCTGAACTGGACACCTCGGGCGAGAAGAAGGTTCGCACCGAAGGGCTCTGGGTCAAGTGCGAGAACTGTCGCCAGATCATCTGGAAAAAAGATCTGGAAGACAACATGAACGTCTGCCCCAAGTGCGACAAGCACTTCCGCATCGACGCCCGCGCCCGCCTGGCCTTGCTGATGGACGACAACCAGTACGAGATCCTCGACGCCAACATCTCTTCGACCGACCCCTTGAAGTTTGTCGACCTGAAGCCTTATTCCTCCCGTTTGAAGCAGGCGCAAAAGGATACCGGTCTGAAGGACGCCGTCATCAATGCCAATGGCAAGCTCATGGGCCGTCCGGTTGTGGTCAGCGTGATGGAGTACGCATTCATCGGCGGCAGCATGGGCTCCGTCGTGGGCGAGATGATTACGCGCGCGATCGAGCGCGCCGCGGACACCCATACTCCCTTGATCATAGTCTCAGCCTCGGGGGGCGCCCGCATGATGGAAGGTGTGATCAGCCTGATGCAGCTGGCGAAAATTTCCTCGGCACTGGCGAAATTGGACAAGGCGAAGGTGCCCTACATTTCATTGCTGACCGATCCCACGACCGGGGGCGTGACCGCATCCTTTGCCATGCTGGGCGACCTGAACATCGCCGAACCGGGAGCGCTGATCGGCTTCGCGGGACCGCGCGTGATCGAGCAGACGATCCGGCAAAAGCTTCCCGCCGGCTTCCAGCGTAGCGAATTCCTGCTGCAACACGGAATGCTCGACGCCGTAGTTACCCGCAAGCAGTTGAAACCATACATCGCGCGCGCCCTGGACTTCATGGCAGCGTAAACAAGCTTCTAGCTATTAGCCCTTGGCGGTTAGCTGCAGATAATGCATCCACGGCATCTTTGCTCCCATCCGAAAGTGGCATGCCCATCCGCTCCCATCGCGTAGAGTTGTATGACGATGCGAGGTGAAAGCTAGAAGCCAGGAGCTAGAAGCCAGGAGCTAGAAGCCAGGAGCTAGAAGCTAAAAGCTAATCTTGTCCTACGAAACCGCAGTCGCGAGCATGTTTGCCCTCGGGCACGAACTGGCAAGTACGCCTTCGCACAAGTTCGACCTGGAGCATATGCGTGTGTTGCTGCGGTCCCTGGGGCATCCTGAGCGGACTTTTCCCAGCGTGCTGATCGCGGGAACGAACGGCAAGGGCTCGACGGCTGCGACCTTGGCTTCCATTCTGCGCGCTTCGGGGCTGAAGACTGGCTTGTACACCTCCCCGCACCTCATCCGCATTAATGAGCGCATCCGCATCGGCGGCGAGCAGATCAGCGACGAAGATTTCGCCCAATTGCATGGTGCGGTCGACACCGTATCCGAGCATCTGGTGGAGACGGGGGAGCTTCCCTGGCATCCCAGTTTTTTCGAGATGATGACGGCGATCGCCTTCCGCTACTTCGCCCGGGAGCGGGTGGATGTGGCCGTGCTGGAAGTTGGCATGGGAGGCCGCCTGGATGCCACCAATGTCGTCGAGCCGCTAGTCTGCGTCATTGCGGACATCTCCCTCGATCACCAGAAATACCTGGGCGACACCGTCACCGAGATCGCGCGCGAGAAGGCGGGCATCATTCGGCCAAGGGGGGTAGTCGTGACTTTGCCCCAGCAGCCGGCTGCGAATGACGTTATCGGAAACACGATTGTGGAAATGGACGCCACCGGAATCAGCGCAGTCCAGTACGTTCCACCGGTCTCTCCGGGCAGCGCCGAGTACCAGAATGCCCACACAAGCCGATCGCGGTATCCGGTGGAGCTCATGGGGAAGCAGATCCTGGTTGATACCCCTCTTGTGGGCCGCCACCAGTTGCGCAACGTAGCTTTGGCCATTGCCGCAGCCGAGCAAGTCGCGAAGAAGGGCTTTACCGGAATTGCCCCAGAATCCATTGAGCGCGGCATTCGCGATACAAGCTGGCCGGGTCGATTCCAAGTCATCGAGCACAAAGCGGAGTGGCCGGAAGTGGTTCTCGATGTGGCGCACAATCCGGCAGGAGCGTGGGCCCTACGCTCCGCCCTTTCGGAGCGCTATGGCGACCGTCCGCTGATTTTTGTTTTCGGAGCCATGCGCGACAAGGCAATCTCTGAGATAGCCGAAATTTTGTTCCCGATTGCAGACCGGGTCATTGCCACACAGCCCGGAAATCCGCGCGCCGCGACGCCGGAAGAAATTCGGCAGGCAGCCGGCAGGACTGGGGCGGAGATCGACTGCATCGCGGCAGTCCCGGGGGCTATGGAGCGGGGGCGGCAGGCCGCTTTGCCGGACGGAGTGATGGTAGTGACCGGGTCAATTTATCTGGTTGGGGAAGCCATGCAGGTTTGGGGCTTGCGCGCCTGAAAAAGCCACGATTGTTTTCCCCTACAATGGGAGCTGTGCAGGAAGTCAATTCATCGGTGGATCCGGTTGAGAGCGGGCCGCAGGAACTGCCCGTTGCTCCCTCGCGTCCCAGTCCGCACGCGATCGCAGCGCTAAAATACGGCTGGCTGAGCCGGCTGCGTTCTTATCTCATCATCGACCCCTTGATCTGGCTCTACACGGTGATCATGGGACTGATCGCCATCCCGGGCGGGATGGCCGACCGCGATGGCCGCCGGCTCCACTGGTTCTCCCACGCCTGGTCGTGGCTGATTATGAATTCGATCTTTTCGCCCATGAGGGTCACCGGGCTCGACAAGATCGACACCTCTAAGCCCCACATCTATGCCGTGAACCACGCATCGGCCATGGACATTCCGGTGTTGTACGTCCACCTGCCCTTTCAGTTCCGCATCGCCTTCAAGAAAGAACTGCTCGCGTACCCGGTCATCGGCTGGCAGTTGAAGCGCTCGGGGCAGGTTTGCATCGATCAGCAGAACCCCGCACGTTCCATCAGCAGTATCCGCGCCGCCTTGAAGGGGCTGCAACGAAATTTGCCGCTGGTGATTTTTCCGGAAGGCGGACGCACTCCGGATGGCGAGATCAAGCCCTTTCTGCCCGGAGCATTTTTCCTCGCCATCAAGGCTCAGGTCGACATCGTTCCCATTGCGCTGGTCGGCACCTATGAACTGCTGCCCATGAACACCTATCACATCAAGTGCCGTCCGCTGGAGATGCGGGTAGGCGAGCCGATCTCCACCACGGGGCTCACGATGAAGGATCTGCAGGCGCTCTCCGAGCGAGTGCAGAAGGCGGTGAAAGATTTGTATTACCGGCCCTGACCAGGGCCCCAGTTACGCGGCTTTCTGCGCTTCGTCGCACAACCTCTGATAGTGCTCGCGGCCGCGTCGATATCCGCGTGTGAACGGCTCTTCGACGTTCTCTCCCGGATATTGCCGGCGCACGTCCTCCAAAGTCGCCTCCATCTCGGCGGAGACCTGGTCGAATTCCATGCAACGCGTTCTGGCGTGGAGGGCGGCTTCGAAGCCCATGCGATAGAACTTTTCGTCCTGGCTCAAGTCTTTGCCGCAGTTTTGACAGTGCTCTTGCTCGGCGCTGCGCAGCCCAGTCCACCATCGCTCGCGGGCGGCATCGACGGAGTCAGCTCCGACCTGCTTCAGCAGATCTCGAACTACCGAAGCTTGCCCATTATCTTCAGCAAGAGCGACGACAACGCTCTGGCCATGGCGCAGGCAATCTTCATAAATGAAGATTTCATCCTCGGGCAGGCCTTGATAGCTGGCGTTTTCAATCCGTCCGGCAGCTGTGCCTCCAATTGTCGCTCCCGCGGCGCCGAGAATGCCTGCCCCAAGCAGGCCAAGCGCGGTGACCGGACCTAACCCGGGAATCAGCGCCATCAGAAGCGATCCTCCGGTGAATCCGATGCTTCCGCCCAGCAAGGCGCCCATGGCATTACCCATGCCCGGCTGCTCGGTTGTGTCCCGGGGAACCTCCCGCATCTCTTTTTCCACATGGTCGACCGCCCCGGGGGTAAGTAGCGTGATTCTGTCTTCGGGAATGCCTGTATTTCGCAGCTCACTTAGGGCCCGTTCTGCAGCTTCGCGCGTGTGGAATACTCCAGTGACTGCTTCCATGTCCAGCCCCTTTCGTTTGAAGTAGCAACTTTGATGCAGGAATTTGTAGCTCCGGGGGATTCCAGCCTGAAATTTTTCTCAGCCGTAACCTTTTCCAATGCCAGCGCGTTTACCCTGATGTACAGCAACAACCGCGGAGAATTCGTTGAAGGTTCTGAAGAAAGAAGCGGACGAGCGGCTTCTGATCGAAGCTGCGCAGAAGGACCCCGCCCGCTTTGCCGATCTCTACGAACTCAATTTCGAGCGCGTGTATGCGTACGTCGTACGGCGGGTACGGGACCGCGCCGAAACGGAAGATCTGACGTCGGAGACATTTCAACAGGCATTGGCGAATTTGAAGCGGTTTGAGTGGCGCGGAATCCCGTTTGCGGCCTGGCTGTTCCGGATCGCCGCCAATCTGATCTCCGATCGCTACCAGCGATCGGGCCGCGAGGTTTCAGACGATGCGGCCATCGATTCGGCCCAGGTCAGTCCGGCGGAAATCGAGGACGTTGAGCGCCGGGCGACGCTCTTCCGCCTGGTCGACAATTTGCCGGCGGAGCAGAAAAAAGTCGTCGTATTGCGGTTCGTGGAAGAGAAAAGCATCAAAGAAGTGGCGCGGGAGATTCGCAAGACTGAGGGCGCGGTCAAGCAACTGCAGTTCCGGGCCTTGACCAGTCTGCGGGCGCGCATGGAGGGTGCCGATGCCTAAGCGCTCTCTAAAACCAGGGAATGGCGACAGCAAGAAGATCGAGCAGTTGAACCGCGCGCTGGAGCAGATGATGGCGCGCAACGATGGCCGGGTCGGGATGCCGGGGCGGGAAGTCGAGCCGTTAGTGCGCATCGCGGCGGAATTGCGCAATCTGCCGAATGCGAAATTCAAGGCACGATTGAAATCTGAGCTGAGAGGAACACGACCTATGTCTACCGTCGCCGAAACCGTTGCAGCCACCCGCACGATTGCAGCCCCGAGATTGGCATTCCGAGATGCCGCCAAGGCAATCGCTTTCTATCAGAAAGCTCTGGGCGCGAAAGAAACGTTCCGTTTTGAAGCAGGAGGCCACATCGCGCAGGCCGAGATGACGGTCGGAGATTCCATAATTCACTTGACTGAGGAATGGCCGGAGGGTGGCCGCTTCAGCGCAGAAACTCTGGGCAATTCCCCCATTTCCCTTGATATTGCCGTGCCGGATGTTGATTCTTTTGCCGAGCGGGCCGTCGCCGCAGGTATGAAGGTGATCCGTCCCTTGAAAGATCAGTTCTATGGACATCGTGATGTGACGATGCTCGATCCGTTCGGCTATTCCTGGACTGCTTTCACCGTGAAAGAAGAGATGTCGATCGAGGAAATGCACCGGCGCATGAAGGGCATGATGGAAGGCCCCGAGGGCGGGAATGTCGAGCGCAAAGCGGTCAGCTTCGTTCGTCCCGGGTTACGCAGGCTCACACCCTACCTGGTGGCTGCAAACGGTCTCGATCTGCTCGACTTTGCTGTTGCCGGCCTGGGAGCTAAGGAGTTGGCGAGGATTGTGATGCCCACCGGGGTCCATGGCGAAGTGCAAATCGGAGACTCTGTTGTCATGATGGGCGGAGGCATTCCGGGGCAAGAGTTCCCGGGGACGCTCCAGCCGGCCGCGCTTCATGTCTACGTGGAAGACGCAGACGCGTTGATCCAGAAGGCTGTAGCCGCGGGCGCAACTCTGATCGACGAGCCAGTCGACCAGGATTATGGCGAGCGCTCAGGCACGGTCAGGGATGCTGCCGGGAATGTGTGGTACATAGCCAAGAGTTTTGGCAATCGCGTAGTGCCCGAGGGACTGCACAGCGTGAATCCGTATCTGCATCCGCGGCGCGCCGAACCGGTGATCGCATTCCTGAAGCGCGCGTTCGGGGCGGAAGAGATGCTGAAGTACACGTCGCCGGATGGCGTCGTGAACCACGCAGCGGTCCGTATCGCCGACTCGGTGATAGAGATGGGCGAGGCTCACGGGAAATATGAACCCATGCCTGCGATGTTCTATCTCTACGTGCCGAACGTGGGAGCGGCGTACCAGCAGGCGCTGAGCGCCGGCGCAACCTCGATCCAGGAGCCAGCCGACCAACCCTATGGCGACCGCAACGCTGCAGTGAAGGATAACTTCGGATATAAGTGGTACCTCGCCACTCACATCAAGGATGTGGCTCACTAGTCATCGCGGCGAAAAAACCAATCCGCGTCAAATTGGCCGCGAGCCAAGCTTTGGGGCGCGCTGGAAACACGCGAATCATAGTCGCGTTCCGGTAATCGGTCTCCCCGGCAGGTGCGATGTCCCGGCCTTTCCAAGATCGGTTCGACTGGGAAACTGAGCATTCATGCTGATCTTAGGTGCGAACGTTTTCGTACCGCGTTCCGTGTATTGACACCCCGTCCATTTCTGATAGAGTTCGCGCTGTCTTTCGGCCCCTTCCTGGACTTGTGGTACTCCGCCGATCGTTGACACGCAGGAGTGAAAACAATGCTAAGGATCAAAACTCTTGTTCTGGGGAGTGTGCTTTGCCTGGTTGCCGCTGCGTGCTACGCCGACAGCGTAACTACGATCCCGATTACTGGTTCCACTTACGACGGGTTCGCAACCACAGAGGGGAACTACAAGATTCAGGGACCCGGTCTAAACCTTTGGCAGTCGGATCTAGGCGGTCCCAGCTTTATCGGTTACTGCATCGCTGGAACTGTCTGCAATTTTACCTGGACCCCTGCGCATCCGGGGGCATTCTGCAGCTTCTGCACGAGATTCTCAGGCGGTTCATTTGGGTCAACGCAAGTGCAGTGGCTGGAGCCGAACCTGCTCTTCAAGGGATCAGCGTTTTATTCGGGCGGCGATACCTTGACTATGAGTTTCACAGTCAGCGGAACCATCGACGGCTTTCAGTTGGTCGGTTGCGACGCCTATGGTAATTGCAGTCTGGGGCCGCAGGCATTCGCATTGAACATCTCCGGAACAGGGACCGAGATTCTGACCATCAACAACTTTAGCGGTACGCCATCTGAGATCGTTGGTTTGGAAGGCACATTCTCAGGAACCGCGACGCCGATCACGACGACTCCGGAGCCAGGATCGATGATCCTGATGGGTACGGGTCCGGCGGGGGTATGGATTAAAAGGCGGAGAAGAGTCCACCACGGAATCTAGCGTTCTCGCCAGTGTTGAAGGCCCAAGTGAAGCAGTAAGAGTTGAGACTGAATCATTCCAGATGAAATTCACCGCCGCTCCAGTCCTCGGGAGCAACATCGGCTAGCGTCTCGGTGAAATCCCAGCGGTGTCCGAAAAAATCCTGAGCGTTGTATTGGCGCTCGCCATAGGGATGGTCCTGGGGTTCCGTCAGGATCATGGCTCCGTTCTGTCGCGCGCGCTCGCAGTGGCCCTTAGCATCTACGATGCGGATCTGCACAATTTGGGAGTTGTTGGGCATCACGTTGCCTTCGGCGATGGTCAAGCAACCGTCCCCGGCTTTCATCTGGATGCGGTGATTGGCAATGCGGAGACGAACGGTAAAGCCGAAAGCCTTGCACAACCATTCCGCCGCTACGCCGGGATCGGGGTAAGTGAGCACCGGAATAACGGCACATGGCGGAACGGATCGGTTGGCTCGCATGGGAACACTTTATCACTGACATTCCTGGGAGGTGCCGCGCCAGGCTGGTCGCTGGAGCGAGGGAACGAACTCCGCCACTCAAGCCAAAGTCGGGCTTGAATGTGACACCGCGGCATGATACATATGGGCGCAAAAATGCCCCCTGCTGCGCATTACGCAAGTGATCTAGCCAACCCGCCGGCAGCCCCACAAAATCCAGCATGGGGCAGTTTGAAAACGTTTTCTGCGTTTTCCTTTAAGCGGCAGGAATCTATGAGAGGGACATTCAGGTGCGCGTTGTTCATGGTCAGCCTCGCGGGGCTATCGCTGACGGGAGCTTCGCGGCCGGTTGCCGCGGATGCGCGCGGTGGGCTCTGCTGCCTGTGCATGTGCCACTCGGCTGACGAGAGTAAGTGCACACGCGCGTGCGTGAAGATGCAGCACGGCACCAAGATCATCGAAGAGCCGGAAATGAAAGCCTGCACTCAGTCGTGCCTGCAGAAAGGCGTGACCGAGATTTTCTTCTCGCCCGACGGAAGCAGTTACGTCATCGTCCAACGCTAAGCCACATCTGGCTTAAGTCGGCCACCCAGGTTAATTGTCTTCTTTGTCGCCCTTGTGAAGCTGTTGCGCAAGGTAGTTGTCCAGACCGATTTCGGCGATCGCGTGCAGTTGGCCTTCCAGGTAGTCGACATGTTCTTCCTCGTCGCCGAGGATTTCCTCGAACAGGGCACGCGAGGCGTTGTCGCCGACTTCGGTGGCGATCTTGATGGCTTCGTTCAAGTGCTTGACCGCGTGCATCTCGAGCGCGAGATCGCTTTCAAACTGCGCCTTGACGTTGTTGCCGATATTAATCTTCCCGATGTCGGTCATGTTGGGAGTTCCATCGAGGAAAAGAATGCGGTCCATGAGTTTTTCGGCGTGAACCATTTCTTCAATGGATTCCTTGCGGTAATGTGCGCCGAGGCGGAAATAGCCCCAGTTATCGCACATCTTGCCGTGGAGGAAATACTGATTGATGGCTGTGAGCTCGGCCTTCAGCGCTTCGCTCAAGTCTTTGTGAACTCTGTCGTTTCCGCGCATGGCGGGATTCTAGCTGGCTGAGATGGGAGTTTCAACTTCGCAGGGTTCGCCCGCATTGCTTGTCCGACAGTTCTGCGTGCTGGATTCAACGCAGGGGGGACAAGAGGTTCACGGAGGGAGTTTCAGTGCTCTACACATCCATCGCGTATAGTTTTGGCTGGCTAAGTAGGCGCTGGTTATTCAAAGGGTAAAGTGCCCGAGTTTTCTTTTGTCTTGCAATTCAATCAGAAGCCACTGCGGTGCAACTTGCATCTTAGCGGATGTACGGCTGCGGAAGTGAGCCGCTTGCGAGGCTCCTCCACCAACAGGTTCCCCAACCTCATAAGAGTCTTCTCGCCGTCCTTCCTGACATGATCCCAACCACACCTCTGAGTGTGTACATTTCGACATCACATACACATACCCCCAGCCCGCTCTCCGTTTGACCCTCCCTACGGGGTTCTTTAGACTGAAAGATTCAGACGACCTGCAGGTTCCTAACTATGGCTGACAGCATTCAGGTGAAGCTCCCGGATGGGAGTGTGAAGGAAGTGCCCAAGGGTACGACTCCGCTTCAGATTGCTAAGGACATCAGCCCGCGGCTGGCGGATGCGGCGCTGGCGGCCAGGACTAACGGCAATCTGATCGATCTCGCGAAGCCACTCGAGAGTGACACCGATCTTCAACTTCTGACCGAGAAGAATCCCGAAGCGCTGGAGATTTACCGGCATTCGTCGGCGCATTTGCTGGCGGCGGCGGTGCT
>JAICJP010000243.1 GCA_025928375.1 Candidatus Sulfotelmatobacter sp. | reverse complement strand
TGCCGGTGCGCAGGAAGCGTTCAAAAAGTACTGGCCGGCGGATGTGCACATGATCGGCAAAGAGATTGTGCGCTTCCACTGTGTGTACTGGCCCGCGTTCTTGATGGCCGCAGGTTTGGAATTGCCGAAAGCGATTGTGGCACATGGCTGGCTGCTGTTTGAAGAAAGCAAGATGTCGAAGTCGCGGGGGAACATCGTACGTACGGAGACGATTCTCGACGTGCTGGGCGCGGATGCGCTGCGCTACTTCCTGCTGCGTGAAGTGGTTTTCGGGCAGGATGGATCGTTTTCCTTCGACGCGCTGGTACAACGCTATAACTCGGATCTGGCCAACGGACTGGGCAATCTGGCGAGCCGTACCCTGACAATGATTACGCGCTACTTCAAGGGAGAGGTGCCCTATCCATCGCATGCCGTGGCCAGGACGCCGGCCGATGACGCAATCGCGGAGGTTGGGCGAAAGACCATTCGCGAATTTGGAACGTTCTTCGATCAATTTCAATTTTCCCGCGCGCTGGAGACAGACTGGGGATTGGTCGCCGCCGTGGATAAGTATATTGTCGAGAACGAACCCTGGTCGCTGGGGGAGAAGCAGGATGACGAAAGCCGGGCGCGCTTGGCCACCGTGCTCTATACGTCGGCGGAGGCGCTGCGGATTGCCACGGCGCTGGCGCATCCGGTGATTCCCGAGGCCACGGCGAAAATCTGGGAACAGCTGGGGGTGGGAGACATCAAGAAACTGGACCTGACTCAACTTAGCTGGGGTCAATTGCCCCTTGGGACAAAGCTGGGCAAGGTGAGTCCGGTATTTCCGCGCGCGGATAAAAGCGCGATTGAAAGGATGCAGCAGATGGAAGAGCAGCAACGAGGCCCGGGAGTGGAAGAGACTAAAGAGAGTGCGGCTATGCCGAGCACGCCACCGGCGATTGCGCCCCCTGGCATTGCGCTGGGCACGGCGGCTCCCGTTTCCGCAGGTGTTTCGCAGGACGGAAACAAGATTACGATCGATGATTTCGCGAAAGTGGAATTGCGCGTTGGGCTGGTCAAGGTTGCGGAACGCGTTCCGAAGTCGGACAAGTTGTTGCGCCTGGAAGTCGATATAGGGACAGAGGTGCGGCAGGTTCTGGCGGGCATCGCGGAGGCTTACGCGCCCGAGACCCTGGTGGGGCGCAAGGTCGTGATTGTGGCTAACCTGGCGCCGCGGAAGCTTCGCGGATATGAATCCAATGGCATGATTGTCGCGGCGTCGCTCGAAGGCGGCAGACCAGTGCTGGCTAGTTTCCTCGAAGACGTGCCCGTGGGGGCTCGGCTTAAGTAAAATCTTCCACCACAGGGGAACACTGGGGGGCCTCCGGTCGACGCTCGATTTTTATGTTTGTCGATTCGCACGCACATCTTGACGGCAAGCAGTTCGACTCCGATCGCGAGCAGGTGATTGCGCGCGCCCGGGACGCTGGAGTGCGAACCATGGTGGCGATCGGGAATGGCGATGGCCCTCCGCAACTCGATGCCGGCGTCCAACTCGCCGACAAATATCCTTTTCTGTACGCAACCATCGGGATCCATCCCCACGAAGCCCGGCTGGCGTCCGATCATGCGTACTCCGAAATGGAGCGGCTGGCGCGCCATCCTAAAGTGATCGCATGGGGAGAGATCGGGCTCGACTATTATTACGACCACTCGCCACGCGATACACAAAAAGAAGTGTTTGTTCGCCAGATGGAACTCGCGGGCACGGCCAAGCTCCCCATCGTGATCCATTGCCGTCCCTCGGACAATAGCGAGAATGCGTGGAAAGACTGCCTGCAGCTGATTCAGGAGCAATGGGCTCCTCAGGGCATCGGCGGCATCCTGCATTGTTTTACGGGAACCTGGACCCAGGCCAAACGGGCACTGGATATGGGATTCATGATTTCATTCGCCGGGAACCTAACCTTCCCAAAGGCGCAGCAGATTCGTGATGCTGCGCTGCAAGTACCGTTAGACAAAATCCTGATCGAGACCGACTGCCCCTACCTGGCGCCCCTGCCTTATCGCGGAAAGCGCAACGAACCTGCGTATGTGAAAGAGACCGCTCGCAAGCTGGGCGAGTTACGAGGACAGTCGATGGAGGAGCTCGGCGAACTTACCTCCCGCAATTTCTACAATTTTTTCAAAATATCTGAAATGGATGAAAGCAAAGTTCCGGCACGTTAATCCGCAATTCTGATACCCTCATCTCAGCTTACTTTTATTTCAGAAAGATTAGAAATGTATGCCCGATAACAGCTTCGACGTGGTCAGCAAGGTCGATTTGCAGGAGGTCTCGAACGCCATCCAGCAGGCGCTGAAGGAGGTCCACACGCGCTTTGACCTCAAGGACTCCAAGTCCAATATCGAATTGGAGAAGGACGCGATTGTTCTGCACTCGGCCGACGAATACAAGCTGAAAGCGGTGAATGACGTACTGCAGCAGAAGCTGGTGAAGCGCGGGGTTTCGCTGAAGGCGCTGACCTACGGCCCGGTGGAACCCGCGGCCGGGGGCACCTCGAGGCGTCGCGCCACCATGCAACAAGGGATTGCCATTGAGAAAGCACGGGAGATCGTGAAACTGGTAAAGGATTCGAAGAAGAAAGCACAGGCTTCCATTCAGGCAGACCTGGTCAGAATCAGCAGCAAGGATCGCGACACGTTGCAGGAAGTGATTGCCATGCTGAAGCAGCACGATTTTGGAATCGATTTGCAATTTACGAACTACAGATCGAATTGAAAGGCTGACCTCGGCGATCCCGAGGCCTGAGGTAAGACTTGAGCGCGCCCGCGACGATTAATGGGAAGGAAATATTCGATCTCCTCCGAGACGATCTCGTCGCGTTGGAAGACGAATTCGGGCGGGATACGGTTTCGAGCGTTCGCGCCATCACCGAAATTGGGGAGTATCTGCGCGCGGGCGGGGGCAAGAGAATCCGCCCTGCCCTTCTGCTGCTTTCGTCGAAACTCTTCCATTACCAGGGGCGAGGGGCAGTTCGACTGGGCGCGGTGGTCGAAATCATCCATACGGCCACGCTGGTTCACGACGACATTATTGACGAAGCCAAGACCCGGCGCGGGCGTCCGGCAGCCAATACGCAGTGGGGAAATTCCAAGTGCGTTTTGGCCGGAGATTGGCTTTACATGCAGGCTTTCAAGATGGCGGTGCAGGAACGGAACTTCCGCATCCTCGACACGCTGATCGAACTCACGCAGATGATGGTGGAGGGCGAACTGCTCCAGATAGAAACACTGGGGAAGTTGATCACGCTGGAAGAATATTTCGACTTGATTTTTCGTAAGACCGCTTGCCTGTTCTCCGTGTGCATGCGACTGGGAGCCATTCTCGGTGGCGCGACGCTGGAGCAAGAAGGCGCTCTGGGGAAATATGGGCACGATCTGGGGATGGCATTCCAGATCGTAGATGACGTTCTGGATCTCACGGCTTCGCCAGACGTTCTGGGAAAGCCGGTGGCCAGCGACCTGCGCGAAGGCAAGGCGACCATGGCCGTGATTCATGCCCTGGGACGCTGCACGCCCGAGGAACGCGAAAAGATTCAGGCCATTCTGCACGAACGAGCTTTCAACGGGGTGACGCACGCCCACATTGTGGAGATTCTCGAGCGCTATGGCTCGGTGGAAGCCGCTACCACACGCGCTGCGCAATACGCCGAGTCGGCCAGGAGAGCGATCTGCACCTTCCCCGACTCTGAGATAAAACGCGCGCTACTGTGGGCGCCGGAGTTCGTCGTAGCTCGCGAGAAATAGATACTTTCCGCGCATCTGCCGCTTCCCAACTCTTTGTGATGTCGGGCACAAATCTCCGCCGTGACGATACTTGACCGGGGTCACCTCGAAGCGTGATGGCGGCTACAGATTTCCTACCTGACTCGATGGACAATGCGGGCAGTTGACGAGGGCGTTCACCAGAGCGGAAAGCTAAAGAGACGCACTGGCATGCGGTGAGGCAGAAGATCGACCTCACTCCTCTCCCCTTGGCACTTGGGAAAGGCAAGTCGCTGAGGGTCTTTCCGTGGCGGACATTCGTCAATCCAGGGACAGCGGCTTCAGTCGAAGCCTGTGACGAAAAGGCGCCCAGGTGTTTTCGACGCGCCGGCCCGTACAGGGCCGGAGAGACTTCGAGTGCAAGCCGCTGTCTCGCTCACCCTGTCGAGGAAGTCCTCCTGAGAGACTCGCTCCTCCGACGGTCGAAGCCGGGTGGATCTGCAACAGATCCGCCCGGCTTTTGTTTATACTGAACCTTCTTCCGACCCGGGGAATCAAAGCGAAGCAGCATGAATGACCTGGTTGCAACGGTGGCCCGCCACGGTTACGTCCTGACATTTGCCTTCCTGTTCGGGCAGGCAATGGGGCTTCCCCTGCCCGCATCGATTGCCATGATCGCCGCCGGAGCGGCGATCGCCGCGCACACGCTCGTAGCCACCAACGTTTTACTGGCTGCCGTGGTTGCGCTGCTCGCTGGGGACATTATTCAGTTCTGGTTGGGGCGTTACACGGGATGGGCGCTGCTGGGAGTGCTATGCCGGCTTTCCATGAATCCCGAGACTTGCATGCTGCGCGCGGCGGAATCGTTCTACAAACGTGGAAAGGCCACCCTGATCATCGCCAAGTTCGTACCCGGGCTCAACACCATGGCTGCGCCGCTTTCCGGCAGCATGAAAATGCGCTTCGGACAATTTCTATTGCTGGATTCCGCGGGAGCGCTGCTCTACACGACGATTTATCTTCTGGTGGGTTACGTGAGCCGCGATTTTCTGGCAGCAACATTGCGAAACTTCTATGCGGCCGGGCGCGTGATGGAAGTGCTGGTGGCGATCGCGATCGTCGTTTACGCCGCCTACTGGGGCCGGCAAATTATCAAGTACCGGGCCTACAACGTAGTGCCACGGATTCAGGTTGCAGAACTGGCGGCCCGGCTCGCTGCCGGAGGCACCGACAAGATAAAGATCGTCGACGTCCGCAGTCATGGGTACTACGATGTCGGGGCGGAGCGGATCCACGGATCGATCCGCATTGAGCCGAACCATCTCGACGAGGAGATCAAGAACCTTCCCAAGGATGCGGAGTTTTATCTCTACTGTACTTGAACACGCGAAGCGACCAGCGCCCGGGTGGCGCATCTACTGCGGGAAAGAGGATTCAACGCGTTCGTCATTGTCGGCGGGCTGAGCGCCTGGCTGAAGGCGGGCAAGCCGCTGGAGTCTGTGCCTAAGAACGACCTGGTGAAATTGCCGACCTTCTCCTGAGGAATCTTGTAATTGGGTAATTTGGTAATTGAGTAATTTAAATCCTCCTGCCCTTCTTCAATCTCTCCTTCAAGTTCTCGATTACTCGATTCCCCAATTACCCAATTTCTTCCACGAGTGTACAATTGGGCGGTTTTGCCATGGTGAGCCTTCCGGCGAATGGGGCAGTCGGAGCGATCCAGGCGGAACAGGCCATGCCGCCGTCCGCCAGCCACAATTCCGCCATGAACCGCGTGCTGTTCCTCATGGCGCTTTCCGTTCTCATCAACTACATCGACCGCAGCAATCTCTCCATTGCCGCGCCGCTGATCAAAGATGAACTTGGCATCAGCGGAACGCAACTCGGCACGTTGCTGTCGGCCTTCTTCTACACGTACGGGTTATTGCAGGTTCCTGCCGGATGGCTGGTCGACCGCTTCGACGTGAAGTGGGTTTTCGCGTTGGGATTCTTTATCTGGTCGGCTTCGACCGCGGTTACAGGACTGTTGCATGGGTTCGCAGCCCTGTTGATAGCGCGAGTCGTGCTCGGAGTGGGCGAGTCGATTGCCTTTCCCTCATACGGCAAGATTATCGGTGGCCATTTCCAGGAGACGCAGCGAGGATTTGCCAATTCCATCGTGATGACCGGACTGGCTCTGGGGCCAGCGCTCGGAATGTGGATCGGCGGCAATGTCATTGGGCGGTTTGGATGGCGGCCATTCTTCATCTCCCTCGGAATGATCGGTCTGCTGTGGCTGGTGCCATGGTGGATATGGATGCCCCGCCGGACGGGTCAGGCGAAATCGAGTGAAGGCGCGGGGGTATCAGGCATTCTCGCAATATTGCGACAGCGCTCCGCCTGGGGAACGTGCATTTGCCTGTTCAGCTTCAACTACACCTCATACCTGCTGGTGACGTGGCTTCCGTTCTACCTCACCAGAGAGCGAGGCCTGTCGATGCGCGATATGGCCCGCGCTGGAGGTTTGATTTACCTGCTCTACGCGGCTGCCTGTGCAGGGTTCGGAAAACTGTCGGACATTTGGGTGAACGGGGGAACGTCTCCCACCATCGCGCGCAAGACCTTGGCCACTGCGGGATACACCGGGATGGGACTGTTCCTGGCACTCACGGCAATCGCGCCGAGTGGCGTATTTCTATGGACGCTGGCGGCGACGGCGATCTTCCTGGGGATGGCAACTTGCAATATTTGGGCGATGACGCAGACCCTGGCCGGACGGGAAATGGTGGGGCGCTGGACAGGCATCCAGAACTTCGTGGGAAATTTCGCTGGGGCGGTTGCGCCGTGGCTCACCGGATTTCTGCTCGATCGCACTGGACAT
>JAICJP010000273.1 GCA_025928375.1 Candidatus Sulfotelmatobacter sp. | reverse complement strand
TTCTCGCGGCTGGACGGTTCGCTCGATTTAGATTCGGACGAGCTTCGAGCTGACCAGGTCACCGGTCCGCTCCACCTCACCACGCGATCGAAAAATATCCGGCTCGACAGCGTGTCGGGCGATGTGCGCTTGCAAGACGATAACGGGTCGGTGGAAGTGGCGATGCGTACCGTAGGCAATGTGCAGATTGACAATCGCAACGGCACGGTGCAATTGAGTCTTCCCGACAAAGCGGGTTTCCGCCTGGACGCGCGGGTGCGCGACGGCGAAATTCAGTCGGATTTTCCGGAACTGAAGGTCAGCAACGAAGATCGGGAAGCCCGAGCCAGCGGCAGCGTGGGAAATGGCATGTCGCATATCGTGATCAATAACCAGCACGAGGGAGTGGAGATTCGGAAAGGGTCGGCCGTGGCAATGCCGGGGGCAGCGCCGGTTCCACCTCTTCCTGCGAAGCCGGGCAAAGCGTTGGCGGCTCCAAAGGGGAGTCCGCAGCCTACGGATAACTAGAGCGCCTGGCAAGGCGGAGAGCCTGAGAGGCTTTCCTAAGTAGGTCTTTGCTGGCGCTTCTGTTGTACTAGCTTTTCGATCTTCGCCAGCACGTCGTCTTCACTCATAGAACTTGAGTCGATCACTACGGCATCGCTAGCGGCAACCAGCGGGGATGCCGCTCTCGTGCGGTCGCGATGATCGCGTTCGCGCAGTTCCGCGGCAACATTCGCGGCAACCTCTCCTTCGATCTTCTGCTGCGCCCGGCGCCGCTGTTCGCGAACTACGGGATCTGCGTCGAGAAAAACCTTCAAATCAGCTTCGGGAAAAACTTTCGTGCCAATGTCGCGGCCTTCCATGACGATGCCGGCATTCGCACCCAGCGCTCGCTGATGTTCCACCATCCATTCCCGGACCTTGGGATGCACCGAGACGCGCGAGGCAGCCTCGGTCACATCGCGCTCGCGTATTCTCGCCGAGACGTCTTTGCCGTCCAGCAGGGTCCGGTTTCCGCCGAGGGTGGGCTCTAACTGGATACGCGAGCCCTCCGCGAGTTTCACCAGAGCCGCTTCATCCTCAAAGGAAGTGTCGTTCTCGATCGCCTGCAGCGCGAGTGCCCGGTACATCGCTCCGCTTTCCAGGTTGACGTAGTCGAGCTTGCGCGCAAGCCGGGAAGCAATGGTGCTCTTGCCCGCGCCCGCCGGGCCGTCTATGGCGATGATCAGTTTTCGTGGATTGTTGTGCGTGGAATCGGGGGTCATCGTTGGCAGCAAGATTGTACACGCAGCGGGGGAAGCGTTTAGCACGACAGCGGTCACAGGGTTTCACGGGGTAAACCTCTGTGGAACTCTGTGCCCGCCTGTGGTGATCTTGGCTTCAGGAGCATCGCACCTGCTGCGGCGTCCATCCCGATTGGCGCAGCTTGCTGATGCTGAGCGCGTCGTGGCGCTTGGCCAGGCGTACTCCCTGCTGATCCCGCACCAGTTCACAGTGGTAGTAGCCGGGGATGGGCAGGCCCAATGCCCGATACAACAGAATCTGGCGAGCGGTGGATTTCAGGAGGTCGGCCCCGCGGACGACCTCAGTAATTTTCATAGCCGCATCATCGACTACTACCGCCAGCTGATAGGCGGGGACATCATCTTTTCTCCAGACGATAAAGTCACCGAAATCTCTGCCGGCCACCATTTCCTGTAGACCTAGATGCAGATCGGTGAAAGAAATTTCTTCCCCGTCAGGGACGCGAAAACGCCAATTCACTCCCGCGGGGCCGCCTCGCTTCGCTTCGACTCGACAGCCTGAGAGGCTGTCGCTACGTGGGTCGCGACTGGGACGGCACTTTCCTGAGTAGAGAGGTTCGTCGTCTCCTTCGTTCGGGGCGGTTGCGGATTGGGCCACATCTTTTCTTGAGCACGTGCAGGGATAGATCATGCCGCGGTCGCGGAGTTGCTGCAAAGCGTGCAGATAGTGGACTCGACGTTCGCTTTGCGTGTAGGGACCAAAGGGACCGCCGCAGTCGGGACCTTCCGTCCAGGAAATTCCGAGCCAGCGCAAGTCTTCGATCATGGCCTGCACAAACTCGGGCCGACAGCGCTGCTGATCCAGGTCTTCGTTGCGGAGAACCAGCGTTCCGCCGTGCTCAGCGCAGCGCTGGGCTGCAATCAAGAAGGTACGCGCGTGTCCGAGGTGGAGAAGACCTGTGGGCGATGGGGCGAGGCGTCCGCGATAGGAGATTGAAGTGGACTCAGGCACGGGCAGTCACAAAAATCCGACAGGGTCAGCGCGCCGCAGTGCGCGGTGATGGTACGGGCACGACTTTCTCGGGCGTGATCTGCAGCATGGATTTGCCGCTCACGTGCACGAAGCTCAACTCGCGGGCGGCGAGCAGCGCATTTATCGCTTCCTTGATTTTCGAGCGCGCGATGAAGTTTCCGAAGAATGTCTCCAACTCACTCGGCTCCGCCGCGATGACGCAATCGAGATATTTCGAGACCAGCCCGGACAGCGCCTCTGGAACCGAAAGCCCCACGCCCTCTTTCACCGGCTCCGGGGCCCAGCGGTAGAGCAAGTCCCATACCGATCCTTCGCTCGCCCGGTAATCGACCCGGGTTAGCCGCAGCTTTGTCCACAGTTCGCCTAAGGCTTTGTCGAGGGCGGGCGTGGAGAGTCCGCCGCCAAGCTTCTCCAGCAACTTTTGTTTTGAGAGCGCACCCTCGCGCTGGATGACGGTGTACGCATCGCAGGCCAATTGTGAATAGGGAGACCGCGCGCCCGGCTTGGGCGCCAGCTTCGGGTTGCGTTCGCCCATCAGCGCATAGAAATACGGAAATACCGAGGCGGCCAGGATCAAACCGTTGTTCTCTTCAAACAAATTCGCTTCGAAAGCCGAGCGCTCGCGCAGCAGGCGGACCATCAACTCGGTCGCCTGCGCGGCCCGGGGATCTTTGAAGGCGTGCCGCCATTCCGGTAGATGATCGTCCGCGCCCACAAATGCGCCCACAAACGTCGGGGCCAACAGTGCCGGGCGCTGCGGGTACATCAGGCAAAATCCTACTTCTTCCACAAAGGCGCGAGCGTCTTCGATGGTGCGGATGGGCTTGCCACTCAGCCGCCATTTGTCGCGCCGCTGCCGCTGGAGTTCGAGGTCCGTCATAAACAAGCTGTGAGCTAGGAGCAATGAGCCAAGCAGTCTGCCCGGATTGCTCAACGCTCATCAGATTTCTGATAAATATTGTTGAATACCTTTCACAAACTGCGGGCGGTGAGCCAGGAGCCGGCCAGCTTCCTCATAGCTCATTGCTCATTGCTAAATTCTCTTAAATGCCTTCTGAATATCTTTAACAGAATACCTCAGCACTACCGGACGGCCGTGGGGGCAGGACATGGGATGCTCGGTCTTGGCGAGTTCGGCGAGCAGCCATTCCATTTTGTTTTGCTCCAGGGGCATGTTGACCTTGATAGCGGCGTGGCAGGCGATCGAGGCCGCAATGCGGGTCCGAATTTTTTCCAGGTTCAGGGATTGCTCTTCGCGCGAAAACTGGTCCAGCAGTTCGTGCAGCATGTGCTCGACGGCGGACGTTTCCACGCCAGCAGGAGCAACTTTGACAGCCACGCTGCGGGCGCCGAAGGGTTCGGCTTCGAATCCGTTGTGCGCCAGTTCGTCGGAAATCTCCGTGAATACGGCCTGCTGCGCCGGGGACAACTCCAGCACGATGGGCATCAGCAGGCGCTGGCTTTCCACCTTTTGCGCAGCGCGCTGGCGCAGGACTCGTTCGAAGAGCACCCGCTCGTGGGCCACATGCTGGTCCACAATCCACAAACCATCTTCGTTCACAGCGAGGATGAAGGAATTTCGTATTTGTCCGAGCGGCCTGAGCGTGCCCAGGGACGAGAGCGTCGGCTCTTCTTCGCGGACTTCGAGCGCCGGAGCGCATCCATGATCGGGAACATCGTCCAGGCTGCGTACAGCGGCTGGCGAGAATCCAGGCGCGATGGGGAGAGTCTCGAGTCCACGCGCCACCGGGATGGCGGCGTTGCCCTCCACCGCAATAGCTCCCTCAAATTGAAGGCGGGCCGATACCGGCAGTTGCACCTGAGGCTGTAAATCGAATCTCTCGGGAGCACCAGCATCCTGCGGAATGGGGAAGGCGGAGCCCGGGAGAGCGGAAGGTTCCCAAGCCGATCCTGGGGTCAGCGCCTGGCCGGCGGTAGCGTGAGCGCGAATCTCGGCCACGAATTGGGGCACGGGACGAGCCTTCATCAGCGCCGCGCGGACAGTGTCGCGCACAAAATCATGCATCGCTGACTGCTGGCGAAATCTCACTTCGGTCTTCGAGGGATGGACATTGACATCGACCTCGGCAGCGGGCAATTCCAGAAACAGCAGGACCACCGGATATACCGTCGGAGGCATGATGTTGCGATAGGCCTCGGTGAGCCCGTGCTGGACAAGGCGATCGCGAATCAGGCGGCCGTTCACAAAAATGAAAATCGAATTCCGGTTCAGCTTCTGGATCTCGGGCTTGGAGACGAAGCCGTGAATTCGCATTTCACCCGGATCTTTCGGCAGTGAGTCCTCTTCCTCTTCCCTGCGCCGCCAGGGCGGGGACTGGGGCAAACCCAGGCGCTCCAAGGCTTGCCGCGCCGCGACGGGAATCAGTTGATCCAGCGTCTCCTTGCCAAAGACCTGATAGACGCGCTCGCTGTATCCACCGACAGGAGGCGCGACCAGCATGGCATTGGCCGCGGAGTGCAGTTCGAAGTGCTTGTCGGGATGAGCCAGGGCATAATGCGTGACCAGCGAGGCAATGTGCGACAGTTCGGTCGATTCGGCTTTCAGGAATTTCTTGCGAGCGGGCACGTTGAAGAAGAGATCGCGCACGGTAATCGAAGTCCCCGGAGGCAGACCGGCTTCTTCCACGCGGGCAATCTTTCCTCCGTTGATCTCGACGATTGTGCCGGAGGGCTCTTCCGCCGCACGCGTCTCCAGGCGAAGCCGCGAAACCGAAGCAATGGAAGGCAGCGCCTCGCCCCGGAATCCTAGTGTGGAGACGCTCAGCAGATCTTCGGCATTTTTGATCTTTGAGGTGGCGTGACGCTCAAATGCCAGCATGGCATCGTCGCGTACCATGCCGCAGCCGTTGTCGGTGATCTGGATGATTTTCTTTCCGCCTGCTTCCACGCTGATCTTGATGCGAGTGGCCGCGGCGTCCAGGGAATTCTCCAGCATCTCTTTCACCACGGAGGCAGGCCGCTCCACCACCTCTCCGGCGGCGATCTGGTTGGCAACGGTTTCGGAAAGAACGTGGATGCGGCCCATGAGGCAGTCCTCAGTTCTCAGTTCTCCGTCGTCAGTTTCGCAGATGGAACTTGGGATGGCAAAGAAATGGGAGAACGAAAGGGCCGACCGAATGCTGGACAATGAAGAAGGCGCTCCGCAAGCGGAGCGCCCGGAACGGAGAACAGCGAATTTACGGTGTCACGCTGAGAGTGAACTTCACCGAACTGGTCAGCGCCGCTCCTCCTCCAGTCGTGGCGTTCACGGTGAAGGGGAAGGAGCCGGTAGGCGTCCCCGGATCCTTGTTGCTGCTGGTCCCGCCGCACGAGGCCATCCACAGAGTGGAGAGGCTGAGCATCACGAGCATTGCCAACATGCGCAGAGAGCCGGGCGAGCGCCTGCGGGAATCGAACAGGAACACGATACCAAACAAGCCGGGCAGCAGGACCGCATAAAAAACGCCTTGTGACCGCTCCATCGGCCTCTGCAATCGAGCCGTGGGCGCCGTGGTGATGACTTGGAAACTCACGGCCGTGGCACTGGTAGTAATCGTTTGACCGGAGCCTAAGCCGGAGAACTTGCAGGTAGCTTCACTGGGCAGACCGGAACAGGAGTAAGTCAGTGGCAGGGCGGTGGTGGAACCGGATCCGTTGGTGAGCACAAATGTCGGAGTGCTTGTGCTCGTAACGATCAAATTCACTGCACTGGTGGTCTGGCCCCGAGCTACCGAGAGGGTGCCGACAGCCGGATTTGCAATCAACGAAAACTTTACGGTCGTTGCAGTAATCACCAAGCTGACGCTAGTT
>JAICJP010000376.1 GCA_025928375.1 Candidatus Sulfotelmatobacter sp. | reverse complement strand
TTCCAGGGCTACGTTGTTGGGCCAGCGCTCGGCGCAGTCCACAAAGCGGTCGTAGAACGTGGGCATGGGTCGTGGGGAATATACACGAAAAGCGCCGCAGGCGCAGTGCTCTCGGCGATGCGAGAACCGTCACCCTAGGGGAGCACAAGGGGAAGTTCCTCTGGGTTCCGTTGTGTCCTCAGTGGTGAATGGTTTTTGGACGCAGCCTCCGAGCCCTAGGGCTTCTTGGACGGGATCTGCGGTTTTTCCGCCGCCACGATGGCCTTGCGGAACTCCTCCACCGCATTCACCTTGGGAGCGCGCAGACAATCTTTCGCCATGTAGCGCCACACAGGCGACGAGTTCAGCGGATCAGAAATTCCTCCGCGATACACCGCGAAAGTATCGTCCGGCGCTCCGACTTCGTTGCCCATATGGGGGCCGTTGTTGATGGGACCCATATTCGGATCGTTCATGGGAGGGTGTCCGCGCTGCCCTCCGATGGCAATGGTCGAATCCGTTGTCTGTGCGGTTCCCGGACGCTGGTCGAGCGGGCCACCCCTTATCGTGGGGCGCATAGATCTGCCATTCCCGGTCCGCACAGATATGATCAGATCCGACTCTGCGCCGTCCATGAGCAGAACTTGGAAGCGACCCCATTCCCGAAGCGCCTTCTCGACGTTTTCCCGCGCAACGGCATTGGCATTGGGCTGATCCAGCGGCTCTCCGGCATCCGGATCGATAACGACTCGTACCGTCTGCGCCCGCAAGATGTCCTCAGGTATAGCGGACTTATTCTTGCTTTTGGAGACAGCGGGGGCGGCCAGCAGGGCAGATAGCAGCAACAAACAGTAAACGCGGCGGATCATAGACGCCTCCGCAGATGTGAATGCAGCCATTATACTTCGAGGGACAGCCACATTCTCGGCGGACTTTCGATGCATCTAATATGCTAGGCTTCTAAAGACAGGATTTGGCCAAAGTCTGCCCTCTGAAGGATTTCCGGTTTGATTAACCAATTGTTAGGCAAGGTTTTCGGGACCAAGAACGAGCGCGTCATCAAGGCGCTGCTGCCCAACGTCAAGGCGATCAATGCGCTCGAGCCGGAGGTGCAGAAGCTTACCGACGACCAACTCCGCGCGAAGACCGACGAGTTCCGGACACGGATTCAGGAGCGCCTGGGCCGGTTCCGCGCCGGCAATGGAAACCAGCCTGCCGCCAACCCCTCGCAGGTGGCGGCGGAAGAGGAAGACGATTTTGACCGCACCAAGCGCCTCGAAAAAGAGGAATACGAGGCGCTTCAGGAAGTGCTTTACGAGATCCTCCCCGAAGCTTTCGCCGTAGTCCGCGAGGCCGGGCGCCGTGTTCTCAACATGCGGCACTTCGACGTGCAGCTGATCGGCGGCATGGTCCTGCACGACGGCAAGATCTCCGAAATGAAGACCGGCGAAGGCAAAACGCTGGTCGCCACCCTTCCGGTATATCTCAACGCCCTCAGCGGTCGCGGCGTGCACGTGGTCACCGTCAACGACTATCTGGCAAAACGCGACTCCGAATGGATGGGCAAGCTCTATCGCTTCCTGGGACTCTCCGTCGGCGTGATCGTGCATGATCTTGACGATGAAGAACGCCGCGCCGCCTACGCCGCGGACGTGACCTACGGCACCAATAACGAGTTTGGCTTCGACTACTTGCGCGATAACATGAAGTTCGATCTGCGGGATTGCGTGCAGCGTGGGCACAATTTCGC
This sequence comes from Candidatus Sulfotelmatobacter sp., assembly GCA_025928375.1. Taxonomy (GTDB): domain Bacteria; phylum Acidobacteriota; class Terriglobia; order Terriglobales; family Acidobacteriaceae; genus Sulfotelmatobacter. The sequence continues at coordinate 2,764 of JAICJP010000376.1, read as the reverse complement.
CATCGTCGACGAAGTCGACTCGATCCTCATCGATGAAGCGCGTACCCCGCTAATTATTTCCGGCGCCAGCGAAGAATCCACCGACAAGTACTACCGCGTCAACCGCATCATTCCCAAGCTGGAGAAAGGCGAGGAGATCGAAGGTCCCCCGGGCGAACCTGCCCAGCTGACCGGCGATTTCGTCGTGGATGAGAAGCACCGGAACATCACCGTTACCGATGAGGGTTGGGAGAAAGTCGAGCAGTTGCTGGGAATCGGCAACATCGCCGATCCGGAGAATTGGCCCCTCAAACACCACGTCGAGACCGCGATCAAAGCGCACGCCCTCTATCGCAAAGACGTCGAGTACGTGATCAAAGACGGCGAAGTGATCATCGTGGATGAGTTCACCGGCCGCATGATGCCCGGCCGCCGCTGGTCCGACGGTCTCCACCAGGCCATTGAAGCCAAAGAAGGCGTCAAGATCGAGCGCGAGAACCAGACGCTCGCCACCATCACTTTCCAGAATTACTTCCGCATGTTCAAGAAGCTGGCTGGCATGACCGGTACGGCCGAAACCGAAGCCGAAGAGTTCGAGAAGATCTACAAGCTGGAAGTCGTGGTGATTCCGACCAACAAGCAACTGCTGCGCATTGAAAACGCCGATGTTGTGTTCCGCACCGAGAAGGAGAAATACTTCGCGGCTGCCGACGAGATCCAGCAGCTTGCGGTCAAGGGCCAACCAGTTCTGGTGGGTACCACTTCGGTTGAAAAATCTGAGCGCCTTGCCGAACTGCTGAAGAAAAAGGGAATCAAGCACGTCGTGCTCAATGCCAAGTTCCATGAGCGCGAAGCCGAGATCGTCGCGCAGGCCGGGCGCAAAGGAGCGGTGACGATCGCCACCAACATGGCGGGCCGCGGCACCGACATTCTGCTGGGCGGCAATCCTGAATTTCTGGCCAAGCAGGAAATGGTTAAGAAAGGAATCGCGCAACAGCTTCGCGTCGCGCAGGGAAAAATCGAAGGTCCCCAGGAAGACGGTGAGACTTCTGTCTTCTACTACAACGGCAACGAATTCACCGTCCCCACCGACAAATGGGCGGAAGCGCTCAACCGCTATAAACAGCAGACCGACAAAGAGCATGACGAAGTGATCGGCGTAGGCGGCCTGCACATCTTAGGTACCGAGCGGCACGAATCCCGCCGGATCGACAATCAGCTTCGCGGACGCGCCGGCCGCCAGGGTGATCCCGGCTCTTCCCGCTTTTATCTCGCCCTGGAAGATGACCTGATGCGCATCTTTGCTAAGGAGTGGGTGTCGAACCTTCTCCAGCGTTTGGGCATGGAAGAGGGCGTCCCCATCGAGTCCAAGCTCATCACCCGCCGCATCGAGACGGCGCAGAAAGCCGTGGAAGCCCAGCACTTCGAGTCCCGCAAACACCTCCTGGAATACGACGATGTGATGAACAAGCAGCGCGAAGCCGTGTACGGCCTGCGGCGCCGCCTGCTCGAAGGCCTAGATCAGAAAGACCTGATCCTTGAGGATTACGTTTCAGCTATTCTCGCCGAGCAACTGGAACAGCATTGTCCGCCCAAGGCGCATCCCGATGATTGGGACATCAAAGGGCTGAAAGACGCGATCTTCACGCGCTTCGGAGTCGATTTCCTGGCCGAGGGAGTGAAGCCCGAATCCATGAACCGGGCCGAGTTGGGCGATGCTATTTTCGCGAAGCTCAAGGAACGCTACGACTCCAAAGAGAAACTTATCGGTCCCGAAGCCATGCGCCATCACGAGCGCATGATCATGCTCAGCGTGATCGATCAGCAGTGGAAAGATCACCTGCTGGGCATGGATCACCTGAAAGAGGGTATCGGGCTGCGCGGTTACGGCCAGCACGATCCCCTGGTCGAGTACAAGAAAGAATCCTTCGACATGTTCGAAGCGATGATGCAGCGCTTCCAGGAAGACACGGTTCGCTATCTGTACCTCATGCAGATTCTGGAGCGGCCGACCGCACCACCTGCCGAATCGATTGAAGCGCAAGACACCGCAGCACCAGCCCATCACGACGGAGATGGTAACGGCCGCCGTCCGCACCGCATGGTGTCCACGTCAGCGGATGATCTGGAAGAAGCCTTCATGCGCCGCAAGCGCCGTGAACTCGAGCAAGCCCGCATGGCCGGAGCCGGCGACGCCCAGCCCGTCCAGCAGGTAGTCCGAGGTCAGGAAAAAGTCGGCCGCAACGATCCTTGCCCCTGCGGTTCAGGCAAAAAGTACAAGAAGTGCCACGGCGCCTGACCTTCGAGGCGAATGGCCCGAGTTTGACTTCACCGACACGACTACTCACAGTCTCAAAAGGGAAAAAAAACATTTAGAAGTCCGGACCGCCCCTGCTATTTTCACCAACTAGTCCGGGTCAAACGGATTTTATCCAGGAGAGTGGGTGTTTTATGGGACTCGGTGCTATCGTGCAGGGGAGGACATACGGAATGGCATTTCCTAACGATGATCCCGTCGTCCAGCAGGGTGACCGTACCATACAACTGATTGACTGGTTGGTGGGACGATTGGAAGAGTGTCAAGGCGAGGTTCTACCGCTCGAAACTGATGATCTTCTGAAGCAATTTGCGAAGGACGCTCGCAATAGCATGGCATCAGCAATTGAGCAGCTGAGACTTGCACGCGTTAAGAAACAGCAGCAACTCGGTGAGCGCACCAGCTAGCAAGGGAACGGGTCTGGGAGCTGAGAATCCATAGTTGATCCGACTCTGCCAAGGTTTTGAG
>JAICJP010000364.1 GCA_025928375.1 Candidatus Sulfotelmatobacter sp. | reverse complement strand
TCTTACTTGTCGTAGCGCAGGATCGACATCACCTCATAGCCTTTCAGCTTCTCGCGCCCCTTCAGGAATTCCAGTTCCACCACAAATCCAAGCCCCGCGATGGTTGCTCCAAGTTTCTCCGCCAGTTTCGCCGTAGCCTCCGCGGTTCCTCCGGTCGCCAGAAGATCGTCCACAATGAGCACTCTCTGCCCCTTCTGGATCGAATCCTTATGAATCTCCAGCGTGTTGCTCCCGTACTCGAGCGCGTAATCGTAACGTTCGCACTCCGCGGGAAGCTTGCCCGGCTTGCGCACCGGAACAAAGCCCGCATTCAGGCGGTAGGCCAGCGCAGGCGCAAAAATAAAACCCCGCGCCTCCATCCCCAGCACCAGGTCGATATCCTGCGAGATGTAATGCTCGGAGAGTTTGTCGATGAGCGTGGCGAATCCGGTCTTATCCTTCAGCAGTGTGGTGATGTCGTAAAAGAGAATCCCCTTCTTGGGAAAATCGGGAATCTCGCGAATGAGCTTCTTCAGATGATCGGCATCCAGGGCCGAGGCTTTCGCCATCTGCCACGCTCCTTGAAAATGAAATTTCAGAGTTGCAACGTCGGACTTCGGTCTACCAGGCTCCTTCGATGCGGAAGGAACTCAGGCCTTGCGCCGGAGTGGCGTCGGAGACTTCAACCGCATCTACGCGCGCTGCTCGCGGCCCTTCCCGCAACCGGCCGTGCAACCCGCTCAGCTGATCGCGAGTTCCCTGGGCCAGCACTTCCACGCTGCCATCATGATTGTTGCGTACCCAGCCCGCGACCCCGAGCATGTGCGCCTCCCGCTCGACAAACCAGCGGAATCCCACTCCCTGCACGCGCCCGCGAACCACATAGCGCTTCGCTTCAATAGCTTTTTCGCTGGAAACCATTTCGAAAGTGTTTCAAGTTCGCAACAGAAGTGCTGCCTTGAAGTTTGAAACCCTGAAATTTCAGGCTCTGGACAGGTACGCACCGTCCGAGGTGTCGACTTTGATCTTCTCGCCTTCGTTGATGAAGGGCGGGACCTGCACCACTAACCCGGTTTCTGTCTTTGCCGGCTTGGTCACGCTGGAGGCCGTCGCGCTCTTCAGCCCAGGCTCGGTTTCGATTACAGTCAGCTCCACCGTTTGCGGCAGCTCGATCCCCACTGCCTTGCCATCGAAAAATTCTACTTTGATCTGCAGGTTGGGAATCAGATACTCGACCGCATCCCCCAGAATCTCCTTGGTCAAATGCGTCTGCTCGTAATTCGACGTGTCCATGAAGTAGTAGCTGTCGCCGTCGTTGTACAAGTACTCCATCTCGATTTCATCGACGTTGATCTTTTCGATCGGATCGGGCGAACGGAAGCGGTGCTCGAACATCGCGCCGGTACGCAGGTTGCGCAGCTTGGCCTGAATGAAGGCACGCAGGTTGCCAGGAGTGCGGTGTTCCACGCTGAACACGGAGTGCAGATCATTGTTGTGCTTGATGATCATGCCGGGACGTAGCTGGGTGGCAGGGATCGACATCGCTCGAGAACTCTCCTTGTACGATTGCGGTTTGAAGCTGGCGGAAGGCGGGCAAGCCACACATGTTCCGCCGCCACGAGGGCTAAACCATTATTTTACACTCAGCTGTACCGGAAAAGAAACCTTACCTGACTGGAACTCATCGTAAAGCCGCGGGCTGCTCGCTGGCGAATCACGCCTGCTTTCAGGTCGCACACCAGACTACAATGGTGCTGCAGAATCGTGGTCGAGTTTTCGCGAATTAGCCCATCAATTGTCGGGCGGAAAAAATGAGGTTCTATCATGCGTACCAGCGGACGTTATGAATCAGCGGAGAGCGGCAGCCACATCGGTACCGCCGTCACCTTCCTCCTGATTGGCTTAGGCGCCGGCGCCTTAATGGGGCTGATGTTCGCGCCCAAGCCGGGTAAGCAGTTCCGCCGCGATCTGCAACGCGGCTACGAAGATGCCAAAGACAATTTCGGTGATTGGGCCGACGAAGCCAAAGATCGCGTGCGCGAAGTCAGCGAGCGCGTTCGTGATGCGGCCAGCCGCGGCGCCGAGTTCGCCGAAGAATTACGCGACCGCGCCGAACCCGTTCGCCGCGCCATGAAGCGCAGCTGATTCCTTCCATCAGGAGTCAGATGCCTTAACCTCTGACTCCTGCTTTCTTACATCTACTTGAACCATCCTGAGACGGCGCGCCCGATCCGCCCGAAGAATCCCGGATGCTCGACCTTCTTCCTCTTCAATGGTGGCAGTGGGTCTGTCAGCACAGGCGGCGGCTGAACCACTGCCTCCAAATGCACCTGTCGCTCGACCGTGTCGTTCGCTGGCAAATTCCTCGCGGCTTCGATCGGGGCCGGCGGAGCACTCGATCGGTTTCTTCCGGTAAAAACCAGTGCGGTATCGAGTTGCTCGCTCGCTTCGACTGGCGTCGCATTCGAGGCTGGCAGTTCGCCTCCCTTCGACGCAGGGTTCTCTTGCTCTTGCGCACCAGGCTTGCGAGGCGTTGCAGGCGGCGCGCCAGCTCCCAGGGTCACTTTGGTCCCGAGCTGCGACTCGGGCACGGTCTCGACCGGTGCCGCCGTCCGCAGCACAGGCTTCGGAGCGGGTGGACAACCGCACTCCAGCGGCACTTCCGTATCGACCTTATCAATCTGCCCGGAGCGGAACACTACCTGCTCTCGTGGCCGGACCTGATACATCCGGTCTCCCATCAACTCCGAAACAATCGCCGATGACGTGTTCCCCGCCAGCGACCGCACGCACGTGTTGCCGTGCGAATCGGCGCTGACGGCAAAATGAAAATCTCCCGGCCCGGCGAACATGATGCGGAAGTCCGGAGTCAGTACGGCATCGGTGGAAGATGCCAGCGTGTAGTGAGTCTCGATCGCGCCGCTCCCCATGCCAAACATCATGTCTCGCTTGCTGTTCGAGGGCGTCAGCGACAGCGTGGTCCCCGGACACACGCGCACTTCACCACCCCCCGCAAGACGCAATACGGTAGTGTCCGATCCCGCTGTGACTGAAGCGCCAGCCGCCAAGTGAGTGGCATCCATGACCGCCGACCCCGATTCCCCGCTCACCGGCACCACCGTCGTATCACTCAAGGTTATTCCCCCCGCAGTCTGCGGCTCGGCCCGCTCCCGCGGCTTGCTCGCATTCTCGTCCTCAGGCGGTTTCAGGCGCACCAGCAGACGCTTGTTCGCGCTTTCCCACGAATGTCCATACGGTGCTTTGAGATCCAGAACAATGCGCGTAATGGGAGGATTGCTTTGATACTGCCGCACCCGGATCGCGATGATATTGTCCTTGCGCACCGCAATCCGGTCCTCCGCCATCGCCAACCGGGAATTCGGCAGATCGATGACCAGCCGCGGCGGAGAGTCAAGAAGCTGAATCTCCGGGATTACGCTGCCGTTAGCAAGGATCTCCACCGCTGGAGCTCCCTTTTCCTGCACAATGCGCACGCTGCGGATTTGCCGCGGAGGACCGAAATTCTGTCCGGCCATCTTCAGGGTGGCGAGGGTCAGCACTAGCGCGCAGAACAGCTTCACCGGGGTATGACGCACATCATTCTCACTGGGAGCTTGATGGAAACATATCACTTGTGGAGAGCTGAGAGAAAGAGCAATTGAGGAGAACGGCAGTCAGTAGTAACGCCCGCTACGTGGTGGACAAGTAGAAATTGAGAAGGTGAGGTCCGAGCTCTAACTTCAGTCTTGCGGCAAAAACTCGTATTCGTCGATCATGGCCGCCACCCTGACTTTGCCCTCGGTCTTGGCGTCTTCCACGCGTACCACGCGCCCCTTGCACTGCACCCGGATACTTTCCGTCAGTGTGATCTCCGGCGGAAGGGTGAGCGTAAAGCCGATCGGAGATCCTTCGGCAATCGCGGAATCCAGGTAAAAGCAGATCCCGCGAGCGCTGACGTCACGGATCTGGGCCGCCTCGCTGCTCCCATTACTGTTCCGGCTGACGCTTACGGGCACACGAAGAGGAAAGCGTCGCGCTGCCCTCTTCTCCTGTTTAACCTCGGCCATGCCTCCTCCAAGTGGCGGTGAAGTGGCGGTACGAATGAGGATCTTATGTCATTACGCTCTCGTCAATACCACCGTTGGGTAGCGCATAGCCCTTTCAGGCTAGCTTGGCACTCGGTGTAAGCTGGTTACAGGAGCACCACGGCCTTGGTTTTCGTTCTCGACAACTACGATTCCTTCACCTACAACCTCGTCCAGTACATCGGCGAACTGGGTGCGAAGGTTGAAGTGCGCCGCAATGATCAGGTCACCGTGGAGCAGGTCGAACGACTCCATCCCGCCCGCATCGTAGTGTCGCCCGGCCCCTGCACGCCGCATGAAGCGGGCGTCAGCATCGAGTTGATCCGTCATTTTGCGGGAAAAGTACCGGTGCTCGGCGTTTGCCTCGGCCATCAGGCGATCGGCGAAGCCTTCGGCGGACGCGTCGTCCGCGCCCCTCACTTAATGCACGGGAAAACCAGCCCAGTCATGCACGACAACAAAACCGTCTTTCAAGGTCTGCCGATGCCGATGACGGCCACCCGTTATCATTCCCTGATCGTGGAGGAAAAAGATCTTCCCCCAGAGCTTGAAGTCAGCGCCTGG
>JAICJP010000230.1 GCA_025928375.1 Candidatus Sulfotelmatobacter sp. | reverse complement strand
TCGAGAGAGCTGCCTACTTTCAGCGGCAACATTACTGCGGTGGATGCCAACGAAGGCAGCCGCATCGGCGCGGGAGCTCTCAATGCGCCTCGCTTGCTGGAACATGCCGGAGCTGGAGTGACGCTGAGTCAACTTCTAACCGATTTTGGCCGGACCACCAATCTGGTCTCGGCCTCCAAGCTGCGCGCAAAAGCGCAAAACGCCAATGCGCAGGCCACGACTGAAGACATCGTGATGGCCACCGACCAGGCCTTTTATAACGCATTGGAGAACCAGGCTCTGCTTAAAGTGGCGCAGCAAACCGTCGAGACGCGCCAATCCGTGGAGAATCAGATCGACGAACTCGCCAAGAACAACTTGAAATCCAATCTGGATCTGACCTTCGCGCAGGTGAACTTATCGCAGGCCAAGCTGCTGCAGCTGGACGCACAAAATAACCTGGATTCTAGTCTGGCATCGCTGGCGGCAATCCTTGGCTTCGAGAAGCAGGTGACCTTCGAACTCAGTGATGAGGATCCCCAGCCGCCTGCTCCATCCGGCGATGTCGATGGACTCATTCGCACCGCATTTCAGCAGCGCCCTGATTTGCAGGCCTTCACCTATGAGCAGCAGGCCGCCGAGAAATTCCGGCGGGCGCAACGCGAGCAGCTTTTCCCCACCATCAGTGCGCTTGGAGTTGCGGGCGCTACGCCCGTGCGTCCCGATTGCTTTGGCGGATGCTTTCCCAATTACTTCGTCTCCAGTTGGTACGGCGCCATCGGAGTGAATATGAGCATTCCGATTTTCAACGGATTTCGCTATAGCGCCGAGGCTTCGGAGGCGAAGTACCGCGCACAGGCCGCTGCCGAGAATACGCGAGACTTGCGGGAACGAATTGCGCGTGACGTACGCACGGCATGGCTGTCCGCAAACACCGCCTATCAACGCATGTCGGTGACCGCCGAACTGGAAAAGCAAGCCACCCTGAGCCTCAACCTGGCCCAAAGCCGGTATCACCTTGGCCTGGGGTCGATCGTCGAACTCAGCCAGGCGCAATTGCAGCAGACGGCTGCCGCCATTTCATACGTCAACGCCCAATACCAGTACCGATTCGCTCTTTCCGCCCTCGACTTTGAGATAGGGATGCAGCCGTAAAAACTATTTGCAATTCATGCTGAGCGCCACGCTTTCATGCGGTGGTGACTCTCTTCTATGAGCCGAACCAAGAGGAAGAAAGAAAACTTACCATTCACGAATCGTCAAGGAGCGCTGATTTTACTCGGATTGGCAGCTCTGCTCGTGCTGCTGCTCGCCATTACCCTCCACTGGTCCTGACTCGCTAATTCATTATTCCTGCGTCTGTTCCTTTTCCTCCTCGATCGCCAGTGGCCGTCGCTGATCGATGCCTGCAGAGATAATAAGAATTGTTACAGGGATACAAAGGACCCAGACACTCCAATGCGAGTACGCCCAGGTGCCGAAAACTGATCCCAACATATAGCTGAACCAGATCAGGGCCATGAACCGGGCATTGCGAAATGCACGATGCTGGGTTGATCCCTGCCATCTATTTCCCATTCTTCTCTGGTCGCACAGCCAAAAGAGCCATTCCGACATGGCTTCCGCAAATTTGTTGAGCATGCCGGTCACGAACGTGGTGTGGATGGTGAGCGGGCCGATTTTCGTCAGGGTCGCAGTTTGCAGGCCCATCGCCCCCGCCAAAAGAGCGAGCAGGACAAGCAGAGTCGCAACCGGGATCGCGCGGGATGAGACGGCAAACGATCGAATACAGATGAAGGTGAAGATTAAAGCAGCTTCGGCCAGGAGAGTCACTGACGCGATCGCGCGTTGCTGCTTTCGTGCTCCCGCTTCGATGACGGCTCTACCCAAAATTGAGCCCAGGATGAAGCTGCCGATGATGGTGCCCGCTTTCTCTGCGTCGCTCCATTTTCCCGTCGCGAGTTGATTACCCAGGTGTACCGTGTCCCCGGTCATATGCGCGACGAACCAGTGATACACCGCGATGTAGCCAACAATATCTACCATGCCCGCGCTGAAGGTCAGCATAAGCGCGACTCCGGATTTCACCTTGGATCGCGTGGACTGGTGAATATCTTGCACGATAGAACCTGCTTTTCGATGCAGCAAGAACGCGGTGCAGTTGCGATGGAACCGAGGCGAAATGCGTCCGAGTTCTGGAGGTTGAACCTGGGCCCGCGCACGACCAACGATCTCTGGTAAACTGCCGCGCATGAGCGCTTCTACACGAAGACAATTCGTTGGGCAGTGTGCAGGTGCAGCAGCAGGTACTTATCTCTTAACGCAGGCTTCATGGGCAGCTTCGTCCGGACCTTCAATCAAGTTCCCTACTGACCCCAGACAGCGGGTCGCGGTGGCAGCGTATCCATTTCGCGAATTTATCGTGGGCTGGAAGGGTTGGGACGGAAAGACTCCCAGCAAAGTTCCACGCAATCAGCAAATGGAGTTGAAGGACTTCGCGGCGCACGTGGCGGAGAAGTTCAACGTCCACCACATTGAGCCCTGGAGTCCGATCTTCCCGTCCACCGACTCGAAGTATCTTGCGCAGTTCCGGGCGGCAGTGGAGAAAGCTCACTCTTCTGTGGTCGACATTGCGGTCGATGGCGGATATAGCCAGTATTCGACGGACGCAGCCGTCCGCGAAAAGGCCGTGCAGGCCACAATTCACTGGATTGACGTCGCGGCGGCGCTGGCCTCGCCCAGCATTCGTACGCACATCGATGCAGCCAAGGATTCGCAACCCGACGTTGGGCGCGCATCCGACACGCTGGCGCGCGTGGCTGAGTACGGGGCCAAAAAGAATGTCGTGGTCCATCTGGAGAACGACAATCCCATCAGCGAGGATCCCTTTTTCATCGTGCAGGTCATCGAGAAGGTGAACAGCCCGTGGCTGCGCGCCCTGCCCGACTTCGGGAACTCGCTCGCAGCCCACGATGAAGCCTTTCAGGATCGCGCCATGGAAGCGATGTTCTCGCATGCTTACGCCATTTGCCACGTGAAGGAAGGAGAAGTGAACGACAAAGGGGAAGCTTCGCACGTGGACATGGCGAAGACATTCGGAATTCTGAAGAAGCACGGTTTTAAGGGATATTGCTCAATTGAGTATGACGCGCCGGGCGATCCTTACCAGCCCACGACGGAGATGGTCGAGCAGACCATCAAATATCTTTCGTGAAACCGTCAGCTTTGGAGTACGAGTAGGGCTGGACTCAATCTGAGGTCATAACAAACCTATGGCAGGACAAGGCATTCAACGGCGGGAAGTACTGCGTATTCTGGGGACGGCTGCGGCGGCCGCGCACTTCCCCGGGTTCAGCAAGTGGGGGCTGGCTTGCGGGCACGTCGGAAACGCGGCGATGCAAATTAGGCCCGCACACTATCAACCGCAATTCTTTACGGCCGCCGAATATTCCCTGCTCGAGCGGCTGGCCGACGTCATCATTCCGAGCGACTCCACTCCGGGAGCGAAAGAAGCGGGCGTCGCGGAATTTATCGACTTCATGGTGGCCCATACTCCAGACGATCAATACCCGTTTCGGATGGGCCTGGCTTGGCTCAACGCAAGATCCGAGCAGAGCAATGGCAAACCGTTCCTGGAACTGACTTCAGACCAGCAGACGTCATTATTGACGCCACTCGCCTTCAGGGACAAAGCGCGTCCGGGCGATGGCGATGGACGCAGGTTTTTCCTCCTCATGCGGAACTACACGGTCTCCGGCTTCTACACGAGTGAGATTGGCTACAAAGACCTCGACAATCCGGCGCTGAAGTTCTACTCGGAGATACCGGATTGTCCCCATAAAGACGATCCCGAGCACAAGCATGTTCCGCAGACAAATTCGTGAGCATGGGCGCAAAGGACCACATGGCAAAGCAAATCTACGATGTCATCGTGATCGGAACTGGAGCGGGTGGCGGCACCGCGATCAAGACGCTGTGCGAGGCGGGATTGAAAGTGTGCGCCCTGAACGCCGGGCGGCGACTCGATCCCGAGAAAGACTTCCGCTTCCACCGCATGCCCTGGGATATGAAGTTCCGCGGTCTCGATGATCCCAAACACCGGTCCGAGTCTTACGGCTACATGGATAATGAGTACACCAAGGCCGCCTGGGACCATGAGATTCCCTTCACGGTGGCTCCGGGCACGCAGTGGATGTGGCCGCGCTGCAACGCTGTCGGAGGCAAGACCAATTTCTGGGGGCGGAGTTCAGCTCGCCTTGGCGATATCGACTTCAAGGCGGCCTCCCTCGATGGTTACGATGTCGATTGGCCCCTGGCCTACGCCGAGATCGATCCTTATTACACGCGCATAGAAAAGATGATCGGGGTCGCGAGCACGGTACAGAATCGTCCAAGCAATCCCGACGGAGTTTATCTGCCGCCGTTCAAGTTCCGCTGCCTGGACTACATTCTGGAAGCAGGCTGCAAGAAAGCCGGCGTGCCTTACCTGCCGGATCGCTGCGCGCAGTTGACGCAGGCCCATGAAGGCCACCCGGCATGCCATTATTGCGGCGAATGCACCACCGGCTGCGACGTGGGCGCTTTCTTTTCGACGCCATATTTTTTTCTGCCCAGTGCGGAAGCGACGAAAAATCTGGAACTGCGCACCAATGCTCTCGCGAAAAATATTCTCGTGGATGAAAACGGGCAGGCCAACGGGGTTGCGTACGTGGATCGCACGACCAAGCAGGAGGTCGAGGTCCATGGACGCGCGGTGGTTGTGGCCGCGGGGTGCATCGAGTCGTCGCGCATCCTGCTGAATTCGAAATCGCGCCACTGGCCAAACGGGATTGCGAATTCCAGCGGGCAAGTGGGACGCAATCTTTGCGATCACCTTTACGGCGATTGCGGGCGCGGTTACTTGCCCCAATTGATGGGGCAGCCCAGTTTTCCAGACCATGTGGCCGACAGCACGATTGCCTGGATGCCGCGCTGGCAGAACCTGACCAATCCGCACGAGGAGAAATTCATTCGCGGATATTCCATTTATCCCGATGGCGGGTGCATGGAATTTCCCTACTTTGCCCATGAACTTGACGGATTTGGATCGTCGTTCAAGCGCGAAATCAAGCGCCGTTATCCTTCGCCGGTCAGCTTTGGCATTCAGGCGCCCACCCTACCCTCGGAAAAGAACTTCATGGACCTGGATCCTGAAGTCAAAGATCCTTACGGAATGCCTGTTGCCCGCATGCACTTCGAGTGGGATAAGAACGTATTGGAGATGTGGGAACACTCGAAGGATGTTTGCCGCGAGGTGCTGCGCGCGGCGGGCGGGGAATTCGTAGGCTCCGCCGATGCTCCCGAGATTCCCGGCTGGAGCCTTCACGAAACGGGCACATGCCGCATGGGAAACGATCCAAAGAAGTTCGTCACCAATCGCTTTGGACAGACGCACGATGTGCCCAACCTGTATGTCTGCGATGCCAGCGTTTTCCTAAACTGCACCGACAAGACCACCACGATCAGCATTTTGGCTTTTTCGCTGCGCACCTCAGAACATCTGATCGAGAACTTCCGGCGCGGCGAGCACAAGGCCGAGTGAGTGTGTTAGCGAGAATGGTCGCAGATGCGAGCGAGGAATGCTGGCGGTGTGGGCGCGGTCGGTGGTACTCTCCGGAACGAATTTAAAATTCACTCTCGAGGTAGATCATGAAATTACGCCAACTCGCAGTTGCTCTCGTGCTGCTGGTCTCGTGCGCTGTTGCCGGCGCCGCCGACCGGAAATACATTGTCAAGCCTCGGCCGGCAGATACCAAGAGTCTGCCATTCAGCGACGGGGTTCTGGTCGGCAACACGCTGTACATTGCCGGGCACATCGGGCTCGATCCCAAGACAGGGCAGGCACCGGCGGATGCGGAGCAGGAAGCCAAACTCGTCATGGAGGGCGTAAAGGCCACTGTAGAGCAAGCCGGCCTGAGCATGGACGACATCGTCTCGGTACAGGTATTTTGCAGCGATCTGAAGTACTACGAGACGTTCAACAACGTTTATAAGACCTACTTTCACGAGAACTACCCCGCGCGGGCCTTCGTCGGAGCCGGAAGCGTGCTGCGCAACGGAAAATTTGAAGTGCTGGGGGTTGCCGTCAAGAAATAGTTCGGCAAAAGAGACGCTGGAAGCAGCGTTCTACAGAATTCGTTTCGCATTGTGTTCGCCACCGCACTCGCGTTTGTGGTAAATCTATAAGCCATGCGGAAGGCGATCATTCATTTGAAAAAGTGCGATCCGGTGCTTCGAGAGATTATCGAGCGGGTCGGCCCCTTCCGGATGGAGTATGGCGACCCGCAGTTCGCCAGCCTGGCGGAAGCCATCGTGTATCAGCAGTTGAACGGCAAAGCGGCGGAGACTATCTTCAAGCGCTTTGCCGCCCTGGCTGGAGACCCGCTTACACCGGAGGGCATTCTCAAACTCTCGGATGAAGAACTCCGAGGAGTGGGTCTATCGAAGCAGAAATCGACTTACCTGAAGGACCTCGCGCAGAAGACAGCTGCGGGAGTTCTCGACTTTTCAAGACTTCCCGAGTTGCCGGACGAGGAAGTCATCGAACACCTGACTCAGGTGAAAGGCATTGGGGTGTGGACCGCGCATATGTTTCTGATCTTCTCGCTGCGCCGGCCCAATGTGCTGCCTACGGGCGATTACGGCGTGCAGATGGCGCTGAAGAGGCATTACCGCAAACGAAAGCTGCCGAAACCCAAGGACATGGAGAAGATTGCGCGCGCTTGGGAACCTTATCGCAGCGTGGCCTGCTGGTATATGTGGCGTAGTTTGGATATCAAAACCCTTTAACACAGAGGACACTGAGGAGCACAGGGAAAGCTCTCTGTGATCCCCATGGCCTCTGTGTTTAAATAGTGTTGCATGGCTGAGCAAAAGATCCGCGTGCTGGTGGCCAAACC
>JAICJP010000384.1 GCA_025928375.1 Candidatus Sulfotelmatobacter sp. | reverse complement strand
CATTTCTGGCTGAGGTGCAGCGGAATCTCGTGTTATTGATGGCGCCGTTTGCGCCCTATCTTGCCCATGAACTTTGGGAAATGATGGGAGAGCAGGGAAGCTTGTTGCGCGCGCCCTGGCCGAAATATGATGCGGCGCTTGCGAAGGAAGAAGAGATCGAGATTCCGGTGCAGGTGAATGGTAAGTTGCGCAGCCGCGTACTCGTGCCCGCCGATGCCGAGGAAGGCTTCGTGCTCGAGCGCGCTCTGGCGGATGAAAAGGTAAAAGCGGCCATGGCAGGGAAACAGGTCGTGAAGAAGATCTACGTTCCGGGGAAGATGGTGAACCTGGTCGTAAGGTAAGAGTCCGTAGCATAGAGAGGGGCCGGATTGCCGGCCCCTTTTCGCTTGAGATAGGTGGATTACATGCCGCCGTGGATGATCAAGGCCTGCGAACGGTTGTTGAAATCGATTTCGTCCACTTTCTTCGTATTATCCGGCTGGTTTTTCATGGACACAGCTGAATAGGGGGATTTTGCCGGCAGTTCCTTGACCGCTCCCTCGGCAGTTGCGACAGTTTTTCCGTGTTGCAGGATGTTGATTTTCACAGCGTCGTTAGAGCCGGTCCATTCCGCGGTGTAATGGCCGGGTTGAAGTACAGCGGAGCCGATTTTGGCGGGCTGCTGCAGATCAAAGTTTCCCGAATTGCCATCCTTTGCAAATGCGCCGACACTCAACATCAGCGCAAAAGCCGCGAGTAGGGCGAAGTATTTCGATGCGCGCATATCGTTTTCTCTCTCTCCTAAAATTTCGCTTCAAATAAAGCCGTCGCGCCCCGACTGCGGGGCGTGTGGCACTCAAAAAATGCTTCACTCATGTGGATGCTTGGGGGCACGGAGCCGTTGCAAAACATATCGTCTCACGATGCTCCAGTCCTTACGCTCGCCTCGCGAGCGGGGCGGACGAGCCATCCGCTCCTACACGAGCCGCATTAGTGGGATTAGGTTATCCTGATGTGCATGTCGCGCATCTCGCCCACGATGGAAGGATTCCGGGTTGTGTTTCGGCGGCCGCTGCTGACCTTGGCGGAAATCACCTGGCGCTGGGCTGTGGGTGCGACGGCGACCGCCCTGTTCTTTTTCGGCCTGCTCGAGTATCTCAGTACGCTGCCCGTGAGCCGAGGAGAGATGCTATTCCTGCGCTCTCGCCAACCCTATTTGATAGGGCAGGCCATTCTGCACATTTTGCGCGGAAGCTTGAGCCGGGCCGTGCTTTCGTTGCTGGTCGCAACCTTGCTCGTCACACTTGTCTGGACGGTGGCGGGGTCGCTGGGGCGAATCGCGACTTTGCGTGCCATGCTTGAATATTTTCGTGGACGATTGGCTCAGGGCATATCCGCGCCGCATGAAGGAACTCGCGCGGGCGAAGCGACTGAGCGCGGCAGTCCATTTTCGCCGCTTCTCTTCCTTCATGTTCTGCGCGCTGTCCTGTTGCTCGCGGGGGTGCTGGGCTTTGTCGGCGCTATTGTTCTCGCTGGTCTGGTTTCGCCGGATGCGCATCCGCATCCAGGCCTGGCTTTTCTTGTGTTCGTACCAATTGCCGGATTGGTATGGCTGTTCTGGTCGGCCCTGAATTGGATGCTTTCCCTCGCAGCCGTCTTCGTCGTGCGGGACGGCGACGATTGGCTGGAAGCAATTGCCGCAGCGATGGTGCTCTTTCGCCAGCGCACGGGAGCCGTACTCGCTGTGAGCAGTTGGGTTGGCGTGGCTCATCTGGTGGCCTTCGTGGCCGCCACTACCGTGGTTTCCATGCCGCTGGGCTTTATTCCGCTTGTCCCGTGGCGGCTCGCGGTACTGGCGATGATCTTCATTACGCTGCTCTACTTTGCGCTGGCTGATTGGCTTTACATGGCGCGCCTTGCGGGCTACGTCTGCATTACCGAGATGACGGATGAGATGTTTGCTCCATTGCCTCCGCCGATCGCGCCTGCCCCGACCCGGCTGCAAACCAGCATCGATCGGGAGGAATTGATCCTCAGCGACGTTCCGCATCTTGCCATAGAAACATCGGCCTGACGTCTTCCCTGGGGTGAGACGTGGCATGCAACGTCTCTACGAGAGTCTTTACACGTTATCACCGAATTTGAGAGACTCATGAGTGGAAACCCCATCCCCGCACAATCTCTTGCAAAATCAATCCATCGTCATTCTGGACTTTGGCGCGCAGTATACGCAGCTGATCGCGCGCCGTATCCGGGAGCAGAATGTTTTTTCGGTCGTCCTGCCGTGTAACGCCAAGCTGGCTGAAATCAGGAGCTATGGGCCGGTGGGAATCATTCTTTCTGGCGCGCCCTGGTCGGTGTACGACAAAGACGCGCCCCCCGCCGATGTACGCGTTTTCGAGCTCGGAGTGCCGGTGCTCGGGATCTGCTACGGCTTGCAATTCATGGTGCACACGCTCGGGGGGAAGGTGCGTCCCGCCGAGAAGCGCGAATACGGGCACGCGGAAGTGGACGTGATCTCGGCCTCGGTGCTGTTCCAGGGCATGGCGAAAAAGCTGGCCGTGTGGATGTCGCACGGGGATGAAGCTCTGGAACTGCCTCCCGGCTTCGAACTCATGGCCAAGACCCACTACGCTGTCGCCGGCATTCAGAATGTCGCCAAGAAATGGTATGCAGTGCAGTTCCATCCTGAAGTGCATCACACTCCGCAGGGAACGCAGATTTTAAAGAATTTTGTTTTTCAAATCTGCGGGGCCAAGCCTACATGGACTGCCCAGCATTTTATCGAGTCGACGGTGGAGCAGATCAAAACGCAGGTGGGCAGCGGGCGGGCCATCTGCGCCCTATCCGGCGGAGTGGATTCCTCGGTGGCTGCGGTGCTGGTGGATCGAGCCATGCGCGACGCGAAGGGGAAGTCGCGCCTGACCTGCGTCTTTGTCAATAACGGGGTGCTGCGGAAAAACGAGTTTGAGAAAGTTCAGAAGACGTTGCGGGACAAGCTTGGCCTGCACCTGGATGCCGTCGACGCCACGGATCGCTTTCTGCGCAAGCTGAAAGGCGTCAGCGATCCGGAGAAGAAGCGCAAGATCATCGGCAATGAATTCATCAAAGTCTTCGAAGCAGAAGCGCGGCGCATCGAGAAAACCGAAGGCAAAGTGAAATGGCTGGTGCAGGGCACGCTGTATCCGGACGTGATCGAGTCGCGATCGGTGCGCGGTCCTTCGCAGGTGATCAAATCGCACCACAACGTTGGCGGCCTGCCGGAGAAGATGAAGTTGAAGCTGATCGAGCCGCTTAAAGATTTGTTCAAAGATGAAGTGCGCAGGATCGGGCGCGACCTTGGCATGCCGGAAGAAATTCTGCAGCGGCAACCGTTTCCTGGCCCCGGGCTTGCGGTCCGCGTATTGGGAGAAGTCACGCCCGAGCGACTCAGGCTGTTACGCGAGTGCGACGACATCGTGGTCAGCGAGATCAAAGAGGCGGGACTCTACAACAAGATCTGGCAGTCGTTTGCAGTCCTGTTGCCCGTCATGTCGGTGGGTGTAATGGGCGACATGCGTACTTACGCTTACACGTGCGCTATTCGCGCCGTGAGTTCGGAAGACGGCATGACCGCGGACTGGGTTCCCCTGCCACACGAAGTTCTGAAGATCATCTCGACGCGAATCGTGAATGAGGTGAAGGGCGTGAACCGCGTGGTGTACGACATCACCTCGAAGCCGCCGGGCACGATTGAGTGGGAGTAGCGGACTCTCCCAGTTCCTCGGCTGGCGGATTGCTGATCGCGATGCACGCTCTCCATGGAGAACGCGGGTAAACACACTGCAATTTACTCGGCGCCCTCCGCCATCGGCTGCCCCCCAGCGAAGCGGGGCGGGGTGCCGCACGCAGGTGTGAGCATTCCTGGGGCAGAGAAAGTCAAGACCTCGATCGGCTACGGTGTGCACCAGAATGGAGCCAGAGTAGCTTTAATCTGCTCATTCGAAAGACTGTTGCGACCATGAAGTCCTGTGTAAATAAATCCTCGCATGTTGTTCATTATAAGTCAGATAGATCCAGCATTTAAATCGGTTTAACTCCCTCCTGCTGGCGGCTTTTCTGGCGGTATGGTCATGGTCAACCGTGCGCTGCCGCGTCGTTCTGGCGCATCGCTGGCTTCCGCGCGAGGCATTGCTTGGCGTGAGCAGGGAGTCGAGCTGCGCTCGACCGGACAGGCGATGGCGGCTGTTCCTACACAAGCGAGGCCATATCGATTACGAACCGGTAGCGCACGTCACTTTTCAGGACGCGCTCGTACGCTTCGTTCACTTTCTGGATCGGAATCATCT
>JAICJP010000444.1 GCA_025928375.1 Candidatus Sulfotelmatobacter sp. | reverse complement strand
TGCAGTATGCAAGGCATCCGGCGGATGTGGCCGCTTCCAGCGGAATGTACGCCTTTGGCGATCTGCTGTTGGAGATGTTCATTGCGGGCGCGTTGCTCGTGCCCACGCTTCTGCTGGTACTGGTGATTCGGAAATCCGAAGCAGCGTACACGATGTATTCGAAGGTGCTTCTCGTGCTGAGCCTGAGCGCCCCGCTCTCGTTGGGTCTGCTCTGCATTCCGGCAGTGAGTTCAGGGCCGGGCTTGCTGGGCTTCGTTTGCTTATACCGATTGGAAGTCTCGCCGTTCACGCTGGCGGCAGCGGGGTTCAGCCGGATCGCCGCCTGCTTCCAAGCGCCGAAGCGCCTCACGTTATTCGCGCTGCTGGCCGAAGGCGTGACCCTGGTCACGCTCGTCTCTGTGTTGGCGTTCTCGGTATTGCGCCATCATGGCTGACGATCTCCACTCTCGCTAGTCCAACCGCCCGTCAATCGGGTCCTCGGTCCGGGGTCCCCGCCCGTTGAGCTCTTACTTCTTGGGAGCCGCACTTCCTTCCAATTGCCTGATCTTGGCCATGTTTGCGGCGATGCGCCGCGTGTCGCTGCGTTTTCCCGAGCGATTGCGGCGCTTGGGCTTGGTGCTGTAATGATTTTTTGCCATCGAAGGCTCCTGAGATTGCTTTTATTTGTTCAGTGTTGCTGATACATGAGCTTACAGGAAATTGCCCGCATAGCGGCAGACGATCATCAGGTCAGCCCAGCAACGCGCTTGATCTTCGTGTTTTATTCGCCTACACTGAAAAACGTTCGCAAGTCAACTTCGAAATAGTCCGATTCGGCTGAGTTTTCCTAGGATGGTGCACTCGCATTCACAAGCAAAGCGAGAGTATGTTCAGGGCTCCGCGATCGAAAATTCCTGAGAGAAGAATCCTTGGCCACTTCTGATTACACCATCAGCACGCTTCCCGCGAATGTAGAAGCGGAGCGCTCGATCCTTGGCGCGATCCTGCTGGACAACTTTGCCTACAACCAGGCGGCTGAGCACCTGAAGGTCGAGGATTTCTCGCTGGATTCGCATCGCCGGATTTATTCGCGGATGATGGATTTGGCGGAATCCTCGCGGCCAATCGACATGATCACGTTGATCGAGGAGCTCGACCGGCACAAGGATCTGCAGCCCATCGGCGACGTGGCGTACGTGTCGAGCCTGGTGGAGGGCGTGCCGGAGCGTCCCAGCATCGAGCACTACGTCAAGATCGTGCGGGACAAGGCGCTCCTGCGCGGCGTGATTTCAGTTTCGAGCACGGCCATTGCCCGGGCGAGCGACCAGTCGGATTCTGCTGAAGATGTATTGAGCGATACCGAGGCGGCAATCTTCCAGCTCTCCGAGAAGCGGATTGGGCGCGGCTTCATGGGCGTGCAGGAGATCGTGCGCGAGACCTTCGGGTCGGTCGATGCGCTACTGCAGCGCGGGCAGCGGATCACCGGTCTGGCCACCCATTACACCGATCTCGACGAAATGACCTCGGGGCTTCAGCGGTCAGACCTGGTGATCATTGCGGCGCGCCCCTCGATGGGTAAAACGGCCTTTGTGATGAACATCGCCGAGAATGCCGCGATTGAAGATCAGCAGGTAGTGGGAGTCTTCTCGCTGGAAATGTCGCGCGAGGCGCTGCTGATGCGCTTGCTGTGTTCGCAGGCCAGGGTGGACGCGCACAAAATGCGTACCGGGTCGCTATGGCAGGACGATACCAAAAAGGTCGTGCGGGCCATGGAGCAACTGGCGCACGCGCCAATCTTCATCGACGATACCCCTGGCATTTCATTGAGCGAGATGCGCGCCAAGGCGCGGCGGCTGAAACAATCGCAGGGGCGGCTGGACTTGATCATCGTGGATTACCTGCAGCTCATGTCGGGCGGGGGAAAGCGGTTTGAGAATCGCACGCAGGAAGTATCCGCCATTTCGCGTGGTCTGAAGGCGTTAGCCAAGGAGTTAAGTGTTCCGGTGATCGCACTGTCGCAGTTAAGCCGTGCTCCTGAGAGTCGCGGCGGAGATCATCGCCCGCAGCTGGCCGATCTGCGCGAGTCGGGCTCGATCGAGCAGGACGCGGACCTCGTCATGTTCATCTTCCGCGAAGAGGTTTATAAGCAGGACGACCCCGAACTGCAAGGGCGGGCGGAAATCATAATTTCCAAACAGCGCAATGGTCCCATCGGCCGGGTCAAGATGGCGTTCCTGAAACATTGCACGCGATTCGAGTCACTCGCTGAGGGCGGAATTGCCTCTGAAGAATGATCCCGCCCGGTTACCGTAAATCCTGTACTTGCACTCTCAGGTAAGTACTGTAGGAGCTTAGGTTTGCGAAGCTTCTTCGCGGACACCACCAGCCTGTGGAAAAGCTTGTGGATCGAAAGGCGGCAGTTTCGATTTCGCAGCAGAAAGACCGAGTGGTCGGTTGCGCTCCCAAGCTTTTCTTGCCTTTAAACCCCTCAGCCGTAGTCAGTTAGGCCGTTCATCTGATGTTAATACAAGGATGTACAGCAGATGACGATAGGACCTACGAAATTGAGATTTGCACATTTTGAGGTTCTAGCACTTTCGTTTTTCGGCCCAATTGGCGGGGTGTTTGACAGGTCTGTACGGGCATTTGGAAGCGTGTGGAATGGGAAGATTGAATGAACCAGATACGGGTCATTAGGAAGGATTCTGCCTTTCATCTCCACGCCTTTGAGAAGCATTCCGCCCTGTTCACGCGAGCTTCGCGAGCGGGGCGGACGAGGCGTCCGCCCTACACGAGCTAGGAGTTGGAGCGCATGTCGCTGGAGGTGCCGCCGGCGGCGGGGACGTAGCACTTTGAGGTGTAATCCATGACCATGCGGTCGGCGTTGAAACGCCAGCCCAGGGTGCGGATGGTGCGCTTCATGCGTTTGATCCAGCCCCGGGGCAAGCCGTCGCGATCGCGCTGGTAGTACAACGGGATCACTTCGTCCTGCAGGGCGCGGAGCAGATCTTCGCCGTCGCGGGTGTCGTGAACGCCCATGTCGGAGTGAGTTCGCCCGGTGCCGATGGCGAAGCCATTGACTCCATCAAAAGCTTCCGCCCACCAGCCGTCCAGGATGGAAAGATTCAAGCCGCCGTTCAAAACGACTTTCTGTCCGCTTGTGCCTGAGGCTTCCAGCGGACGGCGTGGATTGTTAAGCCAGACATCAACTCCCTGGACAAAATGGCGGCCGACGTTGATGTCATAGTCTTCGACGAAGACGAACTTATCGCGGAACTTGGGGTC
>JAICJP010000346.1 GCA_025928375.1 Candidatus Sulfotelmatobacter sp. | reverse complement strand
GCCGAGAGCGGGCCAGTGTTGCCGCCGCTCATCCAAGCTTCGTATTGCGCGGGCTCCATCACTACGATGTCACCGATCATGCCCGAGTGCTGGGTGCCGCAATATTCAGCGCAGAAAAGATGATAGGTACCCGCTTTGGTGGCATGGAACCACGCAGTCGTGTAGCGGCCGGGGAGCACGTCCTGCTTCATGCGGAAGGCAGGAACGAAGAAGCTGTGGATCACATCCTGCGACGTCATGATGAGGCGAACATCGCGGTCCACGGGGATGTGGAGTGAGTTGATCTCGCGCTGTCCCTCGGCATGTTGCAGCTTCCACATCCACTGCTTGGCGACGACATAGACGTCGGTGGCGTCGCGCGGGGGCGTGCGGCTGTGGAAGTAGACGACAGCTCCCCAGACAAAGATCACCATGAAAACGCCCAGCGGAATAATCGACCAGGTGACTTCGAGAGGGATGGACCCCTCGATTTGTTCAGCCAGAACGCCGCGGCGGTGGCGATAGCGTGCGGCGAAGATGACGATCGCAGTGAACACCAGCAGCGTCATCATTCCCGACACGATGATCAGGAAGATGTAGAGGGCATCGACATTGCCCGCCGCGGTAGAGGCCCGTGCGGGCCATAATGGAAAATTATCGAACATATCCGGTTGGCTTCAGTCCTGAGTGACCCGATTTCGTGTCGTCCCACGCTCTGCGCGGCGCGCTGCGTTCCAGGCGGAAGAGAATGAGAAGCAGTCCGCCCAGAAGTACGATGGTGAGCCCGCCCCCGAGCTTCAACATGTTGCTTACGACCGCGCCGTATTTACCTGTAGCGGGATCGTAGTGGTAGCAGTACAAGAGAACTTGATCAACGGCGTTGCCGATTTTTTCGTGCGAGGCTTCCACCAACCCCATGCGCAGGTCTTTTGGCGGAAAATCCACACCATAGAAGTAGCGCGAGATGTGGCCCTGCGGAGTGAGGACCATGATGGCAGTGGCGTGCGCGTACTGGTTGCGCGCGGCATCGTACTGGTACTGGAACCCGACTGCCTTCGTGAGCGCGTTGATCGAGTCGGATGAACCGGTTAGAAAGTGCCAGCCGGTTCCGGCACCGGGGCGTCCGTAGCGCTTGATGAATT
Source organism: Candidatus Sulfotelmatobacter sp. (assembly GCA_025928375.1). Lineage (GTDB taxonomy): Bacteria > Acidobacteriota > Terriglobia > Terriglobales > Acidobacteriaceae > Sulfotelmatobacter. The sequence continues at coordinate 3,789 of JAICJP010000346.1, read as the reverse complement.
CCGCTTTCTTGGCTGCCGCGTCGGCGGTGGTCTCTTTGGGATTGAAACTGACGGTCACCACCTCGTATTCATTGCCGACGTCGAACTTGATCATCTTCATGGCGCCGCTTAGTCCGGCGAGTGCTTCACCGCAAAGCATGGGGCACTTGTAGTAGACGAGATTCAGGATCAGCGGCTTCTTGCCAAAGTAGTCACCTAGCTTTACAGGCTTACCGGCGTCGTCGGTGAAGGCGAGATCGGGTGGAACTTGGGCGTCCAAGCGCTGCTCGATGCCTACGTTTTCCAGATAGGGGGGACGCACGCTGGCCGGGGGCGACATGATGCCTTTGGTCATTCCCTGGGACCAGGCTGTGGCAATCAGCAAAGCCAGGGTGAACAGGAGTCGGATAGCATGCTTGCCGGGTTCGGGGAAATGCGCCGTCGAGCTTCGCTCGACTGGACAGCCGATGGCGGCGGTCGCTACAGGGGCATTGCGGAATGCGGCTGCTCTTAGATCGTTCAAAATCGAATTGTGATGCTGCTGCTTCACGGTTTGGGGCCCTTTTTGTTTTGGTGACCTGTGCTGCCTGCTTGGCCTGCTTGGCGAACCGGGAGGCCTTGTTGCGCCAGCAGGTCCATGGCCCGGTCGATCGGGATATGGATTGTGCCGGCGTTCCGGTCAACCCAGCCGTAGGTGCTCAGGGTATCTTCTTCGCGCTTGCGGATGTCATTCAGTTCGGTGCGCTCGTTGATTTCCAACTGGGGAGCGGGAAACTGATCCTGCAAGTATTTCTGATAATCGCCGTTGTATTGCGGCGGAATGCGGCGGGTATCTGAGGGAATATTTCTTATGAGGGGACTGACCCGCGGCTGTCTGGTCTCGTAACGGTTATCGAGATAGTGATAGACACCCTGCACGATGAAGTGGGCGATGCCTCCTGCGACAAGGAGACCGAGCAGAAAGTACAACACTCCAGCGACGCCGATGTCGCGGCGCTCGTAATCGCCGTGTCCGGGTACTTTCTCGTGTTTGAGATCGTGGTTCATGCGTTTTCAGGAATTCCCCGGGAGTGAGTTGGATCGATTTCCAGGACTTCTCCGGCGGAGGGATCATAGGCCGGCAGCAAGGGTAGCGAACCCAGATTGCGGAAGAAGTAGGCCAGCCAGAAGCCGCCGATCGCGATGGGAACGACGACGTCGGCGATGGTTATGCCGAGTCCCTTCATGAAATTGGGTTCGATGATCCAGAACAGGTCGACCCAGCGCATCAGCATCAGCCAGATTGCAAGCCAGACCAGTTTGCGGATGTTGCGTTTGAAGGGCCGGGAAAGCAGAACTGCGAATGGCACTGCGAAATGGAACAGCGCCAGGAAGAGGCCGACCTTACCCCATCCAAAGCTCAGGCGCTTGGTGTAGAACGTGATCTCGTTGGGAAGATTGCCGGCCCAGATGATGAGCCACTGCGAGAAGCTGAAGTAAGCCCAGACCATGATGAAGGTCAGGATCCACTTGCCGTGGTCGTGAACAAAGTCGGGCTTCAGCATCTCTGACATGGGCTTGTAGTTGACGAGAATGCGCTCAACCACGACGGCGAAGCACATGGCGGAGAGCATTTCGCCGATGAGGATGATGAGGCCGAAGATGGTCGAAATCCAGCTGGGGTCGAGCGACATGACCCAATCGATGGCGGCGAAGGAGATGGTGAAGGCGTAAAGGATGAGGCCGGGTCCGGCGACGGCTTTGAATCTTTGAGTGTTGTCCGGTGCACCAGGGCGATCGGTCTGGCGCGACCACATCGAGAGCAGGAACGACAGCACATTCCAGATTACGAAGTAGATGATGGCGCGAATGATGAAGCCCGTCTGGTTGAGGTACGCGTTCTTGATGAAGCTGTGCTTTTCCAGATGCTCGCGAATGTAGGGGTCCTGAACCGATTCGGTGGGCATCGCCCAGGGATAGATGCGGTGCTGCACGACGGCGATGATGATCGGAATGAACAGGATCGCGAGCAGCGGCAACGTGCGCATGGCGGCACCGAGGATGCGGCGGATGACCATGCCCCATCCACCACCGGTCAGGTGACGGATCATCACAATGGCCATGGAACCAAGCGACACGCCCAGCCAGCACAGGAATCCGAGCAGATATCCGCGATAGAACTGATCGGGATTGGTGATCGCCAGGATAACCGAAGCGATCGCAAAGACAATTCCGACGATCAGAGACCGCTGATAGATCTTCTTTACGACCGGCGGAGCCGTCAGATCGAGTTGGTTGGCGGGCACCGGGCTCATTTCTCTACCTTCTCTTGTCCTTCAGTTTTATTTTCCGGGATGATCGCCGGTAGCGTTGCGCCCGAACCGGGTTCGGCGAACCTCGGCGGTTCCGAGGGGACCTTCTGGCCAGCAGGCACGTCTTTTATCGTCGCGTTCTGGCTGAGCTGCAGGGCACGAATGTAGGCCACGATCTTCCAGCGATCTTCGGGTGAAACTTGCGATGCGTAGTCGGGCATGATACCGAAGCCGTTGGTCATCACGTCGAAGAAGTAGCCCAGCGGCGCCTTTTGCAGCCGCGGAATGTGATACGACGGGGGCATGCGCGTGAATCCCCGCGACGGGATAAAGCCATTGCCATCACCTGTACGGGAGTGACACGGGGCGCAGTAGATGTTGAAGCGCTCGCGTCCGCGCTCCAGAACTTCCCTGGTTACGGGGAAAGGCATGACGTCCCCGGGGTTGTCACCAATCCTGCCGGTGTAGAAATATGTGTCTTCATGCAACTGGCCGCGAGCGACTGTTCCTTCCACTAGCGGACGCGCGGAACGCTTGTCGGAATAGAAGTCGCTGGGCGAGAGCGGGTTCTGCTTGGGCTGCACGTGCATGTCGATGCGGCAGCCGGACCAGAGGGCGATGGCGGTGATGAGCGCGAGCCCGGAGATAGCCTTATCGAGCTTCGCTCGACCGGACGGACGAGCGCCACCGTCCCTACGCGAACCAGGACCGGACAGCAGATGACGGCTGTCCCTACATGCGCTGAATCGGAGGTGCATCTAGCTGGGTACCTCCGATACCGAACGTGGATTCAGCGTGTGCATGAATTTCAGAGTCTCGTCGGGATCGTATTTCTTGTCGGAGGAGAACACGATCAGGAAAAAACGATCCTTCGACGCAAAAGCGAACCTGGGTACATTGAACACCGGGTGATACGGCATGGGCAGGCCGTTCAGGGCCAGCATGCCCAGCACGGCGGAGATTCCCGCGAACAGAATCGTCATCTCAAACGTAATCACTATGAACGCGGGCCAGGAATGCGGAGGCTTGCCGCCGATGTTCAAGGGATAATCGACCGCATTCATCCAATATTGCATCAGGTAACCGGTGCAGCCGCCGATCAGCCCGCCGATCAGCACTACGAGCGGAACCTCGTCATGGTGGAATCCGATCTCTTCCGCCAGACCCTCGATGGGAAATGGGCTGTAGGCGTCGATCTTCTTGTAGCCCGCTGCATGAGTCTTGTGGGCCGCGTCGACCAGAGCCTGAGCCGAATCGAATTCGGCCATGATGCCGTAGATGGGATCGCGCTTCATGGCTTTACTCTTTCACCTCCGCCTCGGGCAGAAGGGTGCGCATTTCGAAGATCGAGATAGCGGGCAGGAAGCGCAGGAACAGGAACATGGCTGCGAGGAACATGCCGATCGTGCCGATGTAGGTCATCCAGTCCCAGCGCGTGGGGTAGTACATGCCCCAGGATGAATTCAGGAAGTCGCGACTGAGGCTGACGACTACGATGATGAAACGCTCCAGCCACATG
>JAICJP010000024.1 GCA_025928375.1 Candidatus Sulfotelmatobacter sp. | reverse complement strand
TGTGATTTCAGAACGCCGCCGCTTCCGCGAACGGCTGCACCATTTACACTGCACTCCAAGAGATGATTCCGATCAGCGAGAACGATGCTGGCGTCAGTTTTGCCATCAAGGTTCATCCTCGAGCCAAGAAAGCTGGAATCATGGGGGAACTCGGGGATGCGCTGAAGGTCTCATTGACCGCCCCTCCTGTTGAGGGCCGGGCCAATGACGCTTGCATCGAGTTCTTTGCGAAAGCTTTGAAGGTCCCGAGGTCTTCCATTACCATTGCGTCCGGCGCGGGCGGTCGAAACAAAGTCATTCGGATCGCGGGCGTCACGGGTCAGTACGTGCGCGACCGTCTGCACCTATGACGCTGCGTACCGGAATTCAGGAGCCATTTTGACCTTCTCTGAACGATTCCATGAGATTCGCACAGGCTTCGAGCGCCCATTCTGGGTCGCCAATATCAGCGAGCTTTTCGAACGGCTTTCCTATTACGCGGTATTCGCCGTACTCGCGCGCTACCTGCACGAGGGCTTGCACTTCAACGTGGAGCAAGCCAGCAGCCTTACGGGAATGTTCGGCGGCTGGGTCTGGTTTCTGGCTGTCGTGGGCGGCGCGGTCGCGGATCGACTCGGTTTTCGCCGCGCACTTTCGCTCGCTTATCTCATCCTCAGTACTGCTTATTTTCTGTTGGGATCGCTGAGCGCGTCGTGGTTCGCGCCAGTCCGCAATGCTGTTCCTCTGGTCCCACTGGTGGCCTTTGTTTTGATTTTGCCGGCACTCGGCGTCGCGCTGGTGAAGCCGAGCGTAGTGGGCACCACGGCCAGAGCATCGCAAGAAAATGTTCGCTCGGTCGGTTATTCCATCTATTACACGCTGGTAAACGTAGGAAGCACGCTCGGTCCTTTGATTGCCGGCTGGGAACAGGATCACGGCAGCCCGGAGATCCTGTTTCGTATCGCAGCACTGAGCGTATTCCTGATGCTCTTCGTCGTGCTGATCTTCTTCAGAGAGCCCAGGCGCGCCGGCAATGGTCAGACGGCCAGTCTCGCGCAGGTTGGCCGTAATTTCCTGACCGTGCTTTCCAACCCGCGATTCATGCTTTTTCTGCTCATCTTCACCGGCTACTGGATTGTCTTCTGGCAAGAGTTCATCGCGCTGCCGCTCTACATCACGGCATACATCGATCCCAATGCGAATACCGCAAGAATTCTGGCAACCGACCCCATCGTAGTGATCTGCTTCACCATGCTGATTGGCTTTCTAACCAAGCGTATGCACGCATTCCATGCCATCGTCCTGGGCACTCTGATCTCCAGCCTGGCTTGGATTCTGCTGATCGTGCATCCTTCGGTGTGGATGGCGGTCGCCACACTCGTTGCCGTGGCCATTGGTGAAATCGTGCAGCAACCACGGTATTACGATTACATCTCGCGTCTCGCGCCTGCCGATCAGCAGGGGACCTATATGGGTTTTGCATTTCTACCGCTTGGCATCGGTTCCTTTATTGCCGGGAAGTTCAGCGGTTGGCTGATGCACCATTTTGGAGAAGAATTGCATCAACCGAAAATGGTCTGGTGGGGTGTAATCGCCGTGGGACTGCTGACCACCCTGCTGCTGTGGATTTATGACCGCGTGCTGCGTGTCCCGGCTGACCAGAAAACCTGAGCGCGATTTCACGGAGAACGGTCCCAACCTAGATTTAGAATTGCGCCAGCAAGCCTGAATTCGCCCAAACTCCCTCGCTTGTTTACAATAGAAGTTCGCCCATGAACCTAGCTGCTATTCAGTCTGCGCTGCGCGATCGCAACATTGACGCTTGGCTGTTCTGCGATCATCACCATCGTGACCCCATTGCCTACCGCGTCCTTGGGCTGCCGCAAAATTTGATGGTGACGAGGCGATGGTTCTATCTGATCCCGGCGGAAGGCGACCCGATCAAGCTGGTGCACAAAATTGAGGCCGGGCACCTCGATTCGCTTCCCGGCAAGAAGAGCCAATATTCGGGATGGCAGGAGTTGTTTGAGAAACTGAAGGCGATGCTGGCCAATCAACGGGACCTCGCCATGCAGTATTCTCCCAATAATAGTGTTTTCACAATCTCGCTGGTGGATGCTGGTACGGTGGACCTGCTGCGCGGCTTGGGCAAGAACATCGTCAGCGCAGCTGATCTGGTTGCCCAATTTGAATCCACCTGGACTGACGAGCAGATCCAGTCCCATTTTGCCGCCCGCGACAGCATCGATGCCATTATTGCCGATTGCTTCAAGGAAATCGGGCGGCGTGTTCGCAACGGCGGCACCACCGAACACGAGATTCAGCAGTGGTTCATGCAAGCCTTTGAACGCGAGAATATCCTCACTGACGATCCCCCCATTGTGGCCGTCAATGCGAATGCGGGGAATCCGCACTACGAGCCGCATGCCAGCCGCCCGGTACCGATCAGGGAGGGCGATCTGGTGCTGCTCGACGTCTGGGGAAAGAAGAACACTCCCGGAGCAACCTACTACGATGTCACCTGGATGGGCTTTGTAGGCAGCTCACCTTCCCCCCGCATGCAGGAGATATTTCACATAGTCCGTGATGCTCGCGATGCCGGTGTAAAAACCGTCGTTGATGGGATAAGTTCAGGACGCCGTATTGCCGGCTGGGAGGTCGATCGCGCCACCCGCGGCCACATCCAGAAGGCAGGCTATGGCGACTATTTTATACATCGCACCGGACACTCCATCGGGACTGACGTCCATTCCAACGGCGCCAACATGGACGATCTTGAAATCCATGACGAGCGGCAGATCCTGCCGAACTCCTGCTTCTCCATTGAGCCCGGCATTTACCTTCCGGAATTTGGCGTCCGGAGTGAAGTAAACGTGCTAGTCCGGGCAAAATCGGCGGAAGTAACAGGGAAAATTCAACGCGAGATTGTGACCATCTGAATGGCAAATTCCACAACAGATAAAGCGAAACTTGTGCCCTCTGAAACCCTGAGCCTTATGTCAGTGCTCGCACCTGCGATCGGCTGGCTGGTTCCCGGTGCGGGACACATGATCCAGAGACGCTGGATTCGAGGCTTGCTGCTGTTTGTCTCCATCGTGACCTTGTTTCTGCTTGGCTTGGCTATGCAAGGCCGCATCTACAAGGCAAATGGCGGAGACATCCTCGATATGCTCGGTTTCATCGGCGACGTGGGTGCGGGCGGCCTCTACATCCTGACTTTGGCCAATGACTGGGGACAAGGTGCAATCGCTTATGCCACGGCGGATTATGGCACCAAGTTCATGATCGTTTCGGGATTGCTCAACTTCATCGCGGTTGCCGATGCGTACCACATCGCGATCGGGAAAAAACGATGAGGCAGACCTCGGACCCTTTGTTCCTTTGTGTCCTCTCTGGTGAACAACTCCATCCTTTGGGGAGACTGAAGCAGTGACTATCACTCTCAATCATTTCAGCGCGGCGCTTGTCTTCTCACTGTTCGCCTCCGTCGTCTTCGGCATCACCCATCGCGACACCACCCGCGAAATGGTGCGCTACGGCCTCTATTGCTTCGCTATGTTCCTGGGTGGAGTCTTGGTAGCAGGCTGGGCGATGTGGATCCTGCGAAGATAACGCTAAAGGGCGTTTGCTCACGACTCAGGAACGACTCAGGGCTCGTGCTATCCTTCCCACACAAAAGCGTCGAAAATCCTTTTAGTATCAAAATTGAGCCGCCGGTAGAGCGCCACTGCTTTGTGATTAGCCTCGGTAACCGTCAGCGAGAGCGCAGCAAAATTTCTCTTTCGCAAGTTGGCTCGCGTAGCCGCCAATAGCAACTCTCCAATTCTCTTTCCACGATATTCCGGCAGCACACAAACTTGCGTCACGTGCCCCACATCGCTGCGAACCCGCGAGCACAAGATCAATCCAACGATGCTCTTCGACTTGCGATCGAGCGCAACGAAAGAAGCTTCGCTATCGAACACTCCGCAGCCCGGAAAGCGCACGATGTTGTTGAGAAAGCGCAGCGACCCGCTGAGCGTGTGATACTGATCATTGATCAACGCATCCACGTGCCCGCGATACGCTGCGGTGATCACGGCCGCCGACGGCTGATAGTCAGCCTCATTCCAGCCCCGGATTTCCACCTCAGGATGCATCGTATTTTGCTGCGGGCCTGGTTTCCCCATCGTCAGCACCATGAACAGCCGGGGATGCCGCTGGAACCCGGTCTCCAGAAAAGGCCGCGATACCACGTTGGCATCATGGGCGAGCAGTTGCGCCTCCACGCGGTGGATCCCCGGAGATTGTTGCAGCGTCTCGATCACATGCGTCAACAACCGGATCTCAACTTGCCGCGCGTCGGGAAGACGATTGCCGTTCGTAACGTATAGGTCGCCAATGACGCCCTTGCTGCCCTCGTACACAAAGAACGAGTAGCCAAACACGCGCCCCCGGTCCACCGCCGCGTATCCGGGAAGAATCTTGGCGTCCACGTATCGCAGAATCATCTCTGCAGAACCGGAATAGTCCCAGGACAACAACCGCGACCACACGGAAGTTTCGTCCTCCAACAACGAACGTAGATCCACGGAAGAGAAATGCCTGAGGTCGAGAATCTCCAACTGGGCTCCTGCGGCAGACGGGCAGCTAACGTCGCGGCAAAAATCCGAGTGTAGATGGTTCCTCTGTGCGGAGGCAAACCGCATGAACACGCTCCGGCAACATCCGTTTGCCGGGCGCGCTGCGTGGGACCAGTTCCCCTCTGCCCCAGTGATTCCCCTCACTGAGCCACTCTCAGTCGAGCTGTGCTTCTAAACACACCCGAGCCCCACTTCTTATCGCAACTCCCTACGTTTCAGTTACTTAGCTTCAATTCTAAGCATGCCCTCTCGTGCTTTTCCTCACCTTGATCTGTGATCCGCATCACACCGTTTCCCGCGCCTCATCTCCCATAATCGAATCCTGCATATCAATACCTGCAGTGAGTTTCACTCGTTGGGGGCTCTGGTGGCCAAAGGACGCGTTTCAATTGTCGTGGAGCGATGCAAGGCATGCGGTTTCTGTGTGGAGTTCTGTCCCACGCACGTGCTGGCGCTCTCTTCCGCCTTCAATTCCAAGGGATACCACCCGCCGCACGTGGTGCATCCGGAAAAATGCAGCGGTTGCGATCTCTGTGGCATGTACTGCCCCGATTTCGCCATTTACGGCACCAAGGTAGCCGAACCCAAGCTCGTCAAGGCCGCCGGAGGTGAGAAATGAAGGCCGATCCTCATGGCGTTTTGACCGGGACACATTTTATCGACGGCGATCATGCGTGTTGCGAAGGCGCTCTCGCCGCTGGCGCCAGGTTTGCCGCGGGATATCCGATCACGCCTTCCACAGAAGTAGTCGAGCGCTTCGCTGCTCGGGTGCCCACGGTGGGCGGAACATTCATCCAGATGGAAGACGAACTCGCAGCCTCCATCACGCTCCAGGGCGCGGTTTGGGGTGGTGCCAAGGCATTCACGGTCACCTCGGGTCCGGGCTTCTCGCTGATGATGGAGCATATTGGCTACGCCGCCATGACCGAGACGCCGTGCGTTTTTGTCGACGTCCAACGGGGCGGCCCTTCCACCGGTCTGCCAACGCTTCCCGCGCAAGCCGACATGATGCAGGCCCGCTGGGGATCGCATGGCGATTACGAAATCATCGCGCTCTGCCCCAACTCTCCGCAGGAATGTTTCGATCTGACCATCAAAGCTTTCAACCTGGCTGAAGAATTCCGCGTCCCGGTGATGTTCATGATGGACGAAGTGGTGGGGCACATGACGGAGAAAGTCGTGATCCCACCAGCGGATCAGATTGAAGTAGTGCCGCGAAAGCACACGCGCAAATCCGTAGAAGACTACCTGCCCTACGGCAGCAATGGTGACATGGTTCCGGAGATGGCTCACGCGGGCGAAGGCTACAAATTTCACGTAACGGGCCTGACCCATGATGAGCGCGGCTATCCCAATATGACGCCCCAGACGCAGGACAAACTGGTGCGCCGCTTGCAGAACAAAATCCGGGCCGCGGTCGACCGCATCTGCCTGTTTGAGGAAGATGGAATTGATAGCGCCGATGTGGTTGTGGTCTCGTACGGCATCACTTCGCGTGTGGCGCAACGCGCCGTTCAAATGGCTCGCGAACGCGGCCTGAAAGTCGGCAAGCTCCGTCTGATCACCGCATGGCCCTTCCCCGACCAGAAAATCGCCGAAATCGCGTCCAAAGTGAAAGCCTTGGTCGTCCCCGAACTCAATCTCGGCCAGATGGTCCGCGAAGTGGAACGCGCCGCACAGGGCAAAGCGAAAACCATCGCGTTACCCCACGCGGGCGGCGGAGTCCACAACCCAGACCAGATCCTCAACGCCATCGTGGAGGCAATACGATGCTGAACATTGATGACACGGTGAACCCGGTCGAACCATTTCTGCGCAGCGACCGGATGCCCCATATCTGGTGTCCGGGATGCGGCATTGGCACCACCGTCAATTCGTTCGCCCGCGCTCTGATTGACTCAAAAATCGATTTGGAATCGCTCGCGTTGGTATCCGGCATTGGCTGCACTGGACGCGTGGCCGGTTACGTCAAGCTGGATTCTTTCCATACTACTCACGGTCGCGCCATCCCCTTTGCCACAGGATTGAAACTCGCGAATCCGAAACTTAATGTCGTGGTTTATTCGGGCGATGGCGACCTCTCTGCCATTGGCGGCAACCACTTGATCCACGCCGCCCGCCGCAACATCGACCTGAAAGTGATCTGCGTCAACAATCTGATCTACGCCATGACGGGTGGTCAGACCGCTCCCACCACGCCCGGGCATGCCACTACCTCCACGAATCCTTACGGTACGTTTGAGCCCGCGTTCAATCTGCCTCATCTAGTGGAGGCGGCTGGCGCCGTTTACGTTGCGCGGTGGACGACCTTCCACGTGCGCCAACTGGCGCGCTCCATCAGTGAGGCATTTCAGAAAAAAGGATTCTCGTTCATCGAAGTCATTTCGCCGTGTCCTACCTTGTACCAGCGACGCAATAAAATGGGCGACGGCCTGGACACCATGAAGTACTACAAAGAAAAGAGCAAAGTGAAGCACGGCACTCCCACCAGCGAAGTGGGGCTCACGTTGAATGGAGAGATCGCGGTTGGCAAATTCGTGGATCGCGATCGCCCGGATTACCAATCCATGATGCGGGCCCAGTACGTCGAGTCGCTGGGCGAGCGCTATATCGAAGAACCCGAAGTGGAGTGTGTATGCGGCTAACCGAGATTCGCATTGCAGGATTCGGAGGCCAGGGAGTCATCCTCTCGGCCGTGGTGCTGGGCAAGGCGGCATCCATTTACGAGAACGGCTTCGCCACCATGACGCAAAATTTCGGTCCCGAAGCCCGCGGAGGAGCGTGCAGCGCGCAGTTGATCGTCTCCGATTCTCCCGTGCTGTATCCCTATGTGACCCGGCCCGACATCATGGTCATCCTCTCGCAGGAGGCCTATCAGCGTTTCGCCCCCGAACTGAAGCCTGGCGGCGCCCTCATCGTCGAAGAGGATCTGGTACGCGTCTCTGATCTCAAAGGCGATCCCAAAGTGTATAGCGTCCCCGCCACTCGGTTCGCCGAAGAACTGGGCAAACGCATGGTGCTGAACTCAGTGATGGTGGGGTTCTTCACTGCGATCACGCAGTTGCTCACTCCGGATGCCGTGCGCAAGGCAGTCGCCGATTCGGTGCCTCCAGCCTTCCGCGAGTTAAATCTCAAGGCCTTTGAAAAAGGATTCGCCTACGGCACTTCGCTGGAAGCGCCCCGTCGTTCCGAACTGGAGGAATTGACGTACTCGAAAGAGTAGCGGGCTTAGTGAAAGCTTTTTCCTTATAACTGCTCGCCTGCCGGCATTTTGTGGCTGCGACCGCAGAGGACTAGGGCTTGGTTCCCGCGGCGGCGACATAGTAATAATCCACGCCTTGTGGAGTGTAGTGGCCGAGCAGCGTCACGTGTCTCCCCGCCGTCTCTTTCACCACGTTGTGCATCCACGTGGTCGGTGCCACTAGCAAATGTTCGCCACTAGGCACGTTGCCGGAATCGTAATGCTGTACCGGCTGGTTACGGTAATAGGCCAAGCCATATTCCAGTTCTCGCTGCACTCCATACACCGCGATGGGCAACTGCTTCGTTTCTACGCTGGCCAGTTCCATCGCTAGCGGCCGTGCCGAGAGTCTCAGGTCGATGGCGGACGTGCCGAGCTTGAGCACCGCTGCGACCGTCAATACCACGGGAACCAGCGTCACAAACCGGAGCATGCGTAAATTCCCGCGCATCAGTGTCAGCGCGAGGGCGATACAAAGCACGAACGCGATCGCAACCGCAATGAACATCGGCCGTTCTCCCGGGAGCCGGTGCTGAGTGACAGCGTAGCTAATCAATACGGCGGGCACGATCGGAGCTGAAGCCAGCAACGCATGCAGCACAACCAACCACTTCGGAAGTGTTTCCGCTTTCTCCGAATGGCGGAGAAGATAGTCCCCCAATAACACGGCGGCAGCCGGAATTGCGGGAAGAATGTAGCCCGGCAGCTTCGATTGCGACAACGAGAAGAAAATGATGGGCACCACTAACCATGCTACGAAAAATATCCTGAACTGCAATTCAACATCACCCGCCGCTGATCTGGTTTCTGCCCACCATACCTGGAGCGATTCAACCAGCGCTATGGCTGCGAACACGATCCACGGCAACACGGCAAGAGCCGCCACTGGAAGGTAATACCAGAACGGTTCCGGATGGTGGTAAACATTGCTCGAAAAGCGCGCGAGATTATGCTCCAGAATGAATTCGCGAAAGAAAAGCGGATTCCGCATCTGGACCGCCACGTACCACGGCAGTCCGATCGCGCAGAACAGCAGGATGCCCGGAATCCAGAGAGTCCTTAGAATGAGCCGCGGGTCGCCGACCGTTAACGAAAACACCACCACGACGAGGCCGGCCAGAAGAGCTGCGACCGGACCCTTCGCTAACATCCCCAAGGCCATCAGCGCATAGAAAGCGAGCAAGTACCTTCGCTTGCCGCTCTCCCGCCAGGCCCACCACGCCAGCATACCGATGCAGAACGCTGAAGCCAGCGGCATGTCGGTAGAAGCAGCGCGGGCGTAGCCAATCATTCCAGCGCAGGACGCCGTGATCAGCGCCGCATCCACCGCCATGCCGCGGCGGAACTTTCGAAAAAATAGGTAGATCGCGACCACCACTAAGCTGGCATCGACAGCCGAGGGAATCCGCGCTGCCACGTCGCTCACCCCGATTGCCCGGTACACGAGTCCGGCTTCCCAGTAATACAGCGGAGGCTTTTCCAGCCAGGGACGACCGCCAAGTGTAGGTGTAACCCAGTCGCCTCGTTCCATCATCTCGCGCGCGACTTGCGCATACCGGGGCTCATCGGCTCCGATAAGCCCAAATTGCCCCAAGCCATAGAAATAGAGAAACGCGCAAAACCCGGCGAGCAGGAGGATGTCGGTACGCGTGCGAGCGGTCATGGGAAGTTATTTGGAATTATTGGCTTATTGAAGACTTGAAAGCCCCGTCGCACTGATCTCGTGCGAGCAACGGCGATTGCGAAATCAGAGATCAACGATCCCCTTCATTGTACGGAAGGCCCACGCTTGATCTGCAGAATCACCTGCCGCACGGTATCGGCAAGAGGCCCCTCCAGCGAGCAACCGCTGGCACACTCGTGACCGCCACCGCCAAAGGTCTCCGCCACATGTGCCACATCGATCTTGCCCTTGCTGCGAAGGCTTACACGGAACCGCCCATCCGCCAACTCGCGAAAGAATGCAGCCACTTCGACACCGCCAATGGACAATACGTAGTTGACCAATCCTTCGCAATCTTCTTCAATCGCGCCCACGCGCTCCATCTGTTTCTGCGTGACCCAGAAATAGCCGATCTGACCTTCGACATTGAGATTGCGCAGCGCTTCTCCAAGCAACCGGATCTTAGCTTGCGAGTGCGCGAAATAGATGCCTCGTGCGCAATGCGCCGGGTCCGCTCCTGCCAGCACCAGTTCGCGCGCCAGTGCAAACGTGCTTTCGTTCGTGCCTTGAAACATAAACGAACCCGTATCCGTCATCAGGGCGGTATACAGGCAGGTTGCAATCTCAGGCGAGAACTTCACTCCCGCCTCGCGCCCCAGCCGGAATACCATTTCCGCTGTGGCGACGGCGTGGGGATCGATCCAATTCACGTGCGCAAACGGACGGCCGCTCACGTGATGATCGATGCTGATCAGGAAATGTTTTTCCAATCCTTCCAGGCGAGTGCGATGAATGCTGTCGCATTCCAGGATTATCGCAGCCTCATAACCGCCGCTGACGCGGTCTGCCTGCAGGACTTCGTCAGCAAACGGCAGCGAACGATAAATTCGCGGCACCCCATCGTGCAACACTACATCCGCATGCTTCCCCATACTGCGCAGCACTTGGCAGCACGCGAGCGCCGAACCCACCGCATCGCCATCGGGACGCGCATGCGAGGTAAGAACGAACCGGTCGTGTTGTCCGATGTGACGCAATACGTCGTCCAGCATGTGCCTAAGCCTTTTCCCCGCCACGTTCTTTGCGGCTATTGCCTCGTTTCCTGGATCGTTGCAGTAACTGTTCGACTCGGGCCTTTGCCTGCTCGGCGCGGTCCAGGCGGAAAAACAACTCCGGCGCGCGCCTGATCCGCAGCCGTTCCACTAATTCGTGACGGATGTATTCCCGCGCTGCCTCCAGGCCCTCCAGGCTCTGATCCGCCTCGTTGTCATCTCCTTCGACATTGACCCAGACTTCCGCGGACCGGCCATCGTCGGCCACCTGAACGGCAGTGACGCTCACCAGGCCAATGCGGGGATCCGCCAGCTCACCTTCCACCAGCGTTTCAATCTCCTCGCGCAACGCCTCGCCCACTCGCCCGCGATGATGTTTCAGCCCCCGCCTTTCCACAGACGCACCTCAGGTAAAACGCATGAGAATATCAGAAAATCTGATGCAAATGTTGTTACCAGTGTGGCTGTAGATGCGCCATAAAACGCCACCACGGTAAGTACATCGGCAGCAACGCGTTAGAAATGCAGAGAAATGCCACGGAGGTTCCGCCGGTAGTGTCAACCCCTCCGGCCAAAGACAGCCGATGAGGAGACCGGATCTCCTTACATCAGTTCCAGGTAGGAATCCGCGATCTCCGCCCCATGATTATTGGCAACGCGCACGGCCGCGCGTTCAACGTTTTTCATCAATCCATCCAGATAATCGCGGGAAGGCGAAATACTCACCACGCCAATGGTGGCGCGGTTCCACAATTCAGCCGCGTCCAGTTCAGCGACAGAAACGTTAAAGCTGGTGCGCAGCCGGTCTTTCAAACTGCGCACAACTTGCCGCCTGTCTTTTACCGATTGGGCAGCTTCGATATGGAGCTCGAGCGTAAGAAACGCAATGGCCATCAGTTTCGAGTTTCAGGTTGCGAGCGAGCAGTGGTCTGATTGTTTCCCTGCATACTCGAAACTTGAAACCTGAAACTCGAAACTATGCGATCACTTCGGCGGCAATCCGCTGCGTCGCGAATGCCTCGATCACATCGCGCGCCTTGATGTCGCCGTAGTTCGCGATCGAGATGCCGCATTCCATGCCGTTGGTAACTTCCTTGGCATCGTCCTTGAAGCGGCGTAGCGATCCAACTTTGCCTTTGAAGACGACCACATTGTCCCGCAGCAGGCGCACCTCGGAATCGCGCTTGATGGTGCCGTCAGTGACACGGCAACCGGCGACCGTGCCCACCTTCGGGATGCGGAACGTTTCCAGCACTTCCGCGCGGCCCTGATAAGTTTCCTTGATCGTGGGCTCGAGCAGGCCGCTCATGGCGCGCTTAATCTCATCCTGTAACTCGTAAATGATCGAGTGCAGGCGAATGTCGACGCCTTCCTGCTCGGCCAGTTCCTGCGCCTTGCGCTCCGGACGGACATTGAATCCGATGATGATCGCGTTGGATGCAGAAGCCAGCAGCACATCGGTTTCGGTAATCGCACCGACTCCGGACCGCAGCAGCTTCAGGCGGACCTTGTCGTTCGAAAGCTTCGACAACAGATCGCTGAGCACTTCGACCGAGCCCTGCACATCGCCCTTAAGGATGACGTTGAGTTCCTTCGTGCCGGCGGCCTTGATTTGCTCTGCCAGGCCTTCGAGCGATACCCGCGAACTCTTCGCCAACGCCGCTTCTCGCGCCTTATGCTCACGGTACTCGGAGATGCCGCGCGCCTTATCGCGATCGGCAACAACCACAAACTGATCGCCGGCCTGCGGGAGGGCCTCCAGCCCCAGAATTTCCACCGGAGTCGAAGGCGGAGCGGACTCCAGTGCCGCGCCACGATCATCGAACATGGCTCGCACTTTGCCGAAAACATTGCCCACCACAAAATTGTCGCCGGCATTGAGCCTACCGTTCTGCACCAGCACGGTCGCTACAGGTCCGCGTCCCCGGTCCAACTTGGCTTCGAGAACCACGCCCGTGGCAGCGCGCTCCGGATTCGCCTTGAGTTCGGCCAGGTCCGCAACCAGGCAGATCATCTCCATCAGTAGATTGAGGTTGGTCTTCTTCTTCGCCGAAACATCGACGAACACCGTCTTCCCACCCCAATCCTCGGGAACCAGTCCGCGATCGCCCAACTGTTTCTTCACACGGTCGGGCATGGCGTCCGGCTTATCGATCTTGTTGACTGCGACGATGATCGGAACTTCGGCCGCGTGCGCGTGGTCGATAGCCTCGATCGTCTGCGGCATGACTCCGTCATCGGCAGCAACGACGAGCACGACAATATCGGTAGCCTTGGCGCCTCGCGAACGCATTCGCGTAAATGCTTCGTGGCCGGGCGTATCGAGGAACACGATCTCGCGGCCATATGCCGGAGAATCTTTGTCCGTGATGCGCACCTTATAAGCGCCAATGTGCTGCGTGATACCTCCGGCTTCGCCTTCGGCTACGCTGGTCGAACGAATCGAGTCGAGCAGTGTCGTCTTGCCGTGGTCCACATGGCCCATGATCGTAACCACCGGCGGACGCGGCACGGCTTCCGCTGCCCCTTCTTCTCCGCCAGCAGACGAGGCAGCATCGATGTCCTTCGCCGCCTGCTCTTCGAACGTGATCACGTTGGTCTCGGCGCCGAAGAAACGCGCGACCTCGCTGGCCAGTTCGGCATCGAGGCTCTGGTTGATGCTCGCGAACACTCCACGAGCCAGCAGACGCGAGATCAGATCCTTCGCACGAACGTCCAGCTTCTCTGCCAAGTCTTTTACGCTGATGCCTTCAGTGATCGTGATGTTACGCGTAATCGGCATCGGCTCGTTCGACACCACCATGCGAGGTGGTGGAACGTAGCCCTTCATCGGTCCTTCTTTTACCCCACGCGGAACATAGCGCTGCCCAGGCCGGCGCGCTGGCCCACCCGGACGGCTACCCGGACGCGCGGCGCCCGGCGGTGGCAGCCCTGGCCCCACGCCCAGCGGTCGCGGACCAGTCGATGCCGAGCGTGTCGGATGCATCGGACGTCGCTCCCCTGGACGCAGTGGAGGCCGCGGCGCACCAACGCCAGCACCTTGCGGACGCGGGCGCTGGAAAATCGGCTGTCCTGGAACTGGACGGCCTGGAGCCGGGCGGCCTGCGATTGGACCCGCAGGTCCCGCCGATGCCTGTGGTGCAGGAGCGGCCGGACGCGGCGGTGGAGCTTTATAAACCGGACGGGGCCCGGTCTGCGGAACAATCATTCGTGGTGCCGGCGGCTGTGGAGCGCTGGGAGCCGGAGCTGCAACCGAACGCGGCGCTGGCGCCTGCGGAGCTGCAGACGGAGCCGGCGATGATGCAGCGGGAGCGGGCGGCGAAACTACGGCCGCGGCCGGAGGCGGTGGCGTTGCCGGACGCGGCGCTGCCGCAACTGGAGGCGCAGGCACAGTATGAACAGGCCTGTCCACCGGTGTGGGAACCACAACCCGAGCGGCGGGTGCAGGCGGCGCCGGTGCAGGCGCGGGCGTTGGAGCAGGAACGGGGGCAGGTGAAGTCGGCTTCGCCGTGGGCGGAGCCGCCGCAGGTTTCGCCGCAACCGGCGGCGCTACCGGGCGAGGTGGCGGCGGAGCCGCTGCCGCTTCTTTCTTTTGAGTAATTGCCTTCAGCACATCTCCCGGACGAGAAATGTGCGACAAATCGATCTTGGTTTTGATTTCTTCTTCGCCGCGCAATGGACGCGCGCTGCGCGCAGACGAAGACTGCGCTTCAGCCGAGCCGCGGATGTGGGCTCGCACTTTTTCTGCTTCGTGGTCCTCGATTGAACTGGAATGCGTCTTCTTCTCCGTCACTCCGACAAGCGGTAGCGCGTCGAGAATGGCCTTGCTCTTCACTTCCAGTTCTCTCGCGAGATCGTTGATTCGAACCTTACTCATCCGGCCTTTCGTTTCCCCGCCTTAGGTCTTCATTGCGACCTCACGGAGTCAGCTTGGTGCACCCGCACATTCTCGAACATGTATGCGCGTGCCATGGTTATTCGGTTGTTTCGGGAGCAGAACCTTGCGGCTCATGCTCTTTTTCTTCTGACGCAGCTTCAGCGCCCGCGGATTCACCAGGGGCCGTTGCGTCTTCTTCCGCCGCCGGTTCAGCGGCAGCCTCTTCCGTCCCCGCTTCGACTTCCGCGGGAGCTTCCTCAGCACCCGCTTCAACTTCAGCAGGAGCTTCGTCTTCGGCCCCAACCACGCCTTCCTCGGAACCACCCTCGAGGCTGGCAAAATAATTATTCACCGCAAGACTGATTTTTTCCACCGTCTTCGGCCCAATTCCCTCAATGGCTTCCAGCTGTTCCGGGGTCATATCCGCCAGCGCTTCGACGGTAGTAATGCCTGCGGCACTCAGCTTCTCCACCAGGCCTTCACCCAGCCCCGGCACATTCTCCAGAGGAGTTGTCGTTTGGGGCGCCATGGCAGCCATCTGCAGCTCGACTTCCTGGCGCTTTTCTTCCTCGCTCTTGATGTCGATCTTCCAGCCCAACAGCTTCGCCGCCAGCCGTACGTTCTGCCCCTTCTTGCCGATAGCGAGCGAGAGTTGGCTGTCGTCGACCACAACTTCGAGATGCTTTTCCGCGCTATCCACGACGGTCACCCGGCTGACTTTTGCGGGCTGCAGCGCTTTTTCCGCGAATGTCACCGCATCCTCGTGGAATTCGATGATGTCGATCTTCTCTCCACGCAGCTCACGGATAATCGACTGCACGCGCATCCCTTTCATCCCCACGCACGCACCAACGGCATCCACGTCTTTGTCTTTGGACATGACTGCGATCTTGGTTCGCTCGCCGGCTTCGCGGGCGATCGCACGAATCACGACGGTACCGTCGTAAATTTCAGGAACTTCCGTCTGGAACAGATGCTGTACCAGCTCCGGCGCCGCGCGCGACACCACAACTCCGGGGCCCTTGGACGCGCGCTCCACACGCGCAATCACCACGCGGACGCGTTCGCCGACGGCGAACGACTCCAGCCGCGACTGCTCCTTGCGCGGCATCCGCGCTTCCGCCTTGCCGATATCGAAAATGACATCCGGCCCTTCCACGCGCTTCACCGTCGCGTTGACAATCTCGCCCACGCGTCCGATGTACTCGTTGTAAACCGTGTCGCGCTCGGCCTCGCGAACCTTCTGGAAGATCACCTGCTTCGCCAGTTGCGCGGCAATGCGCCCCAGGATTCCCTCCGTCACCTTGGGAATCTGCAGCTCTCCGCCGACTTCAAGCGAGGGATCGACCTTGCGCGCGTCTTCCACCGTGATCTGCAGGTTCGGATCTTCGACCTGCTCCGGTGTCTCGACGACGGTCTTCACGGCAAAGGCGTTGATCTTGCCGGTGTCCTTATCCAGCTTCGCGCGCAGATTTTCCTGAGACTTGTAGTACTTGCGCGTAGCCATGACAATGGCGTCTTCCACCGCGCTGACCACAATCTGCGGATCAATCCCTTTTTCCCGGCTCAGTGCGTCGATCGTGTTGTAGAGCTCGCTAGCCATAAAAATCAATTTGGTGATCGGGTAATTTGGTAATTGAGTAATTTATAACCTTGCCGCTTTTCAATTATCCAATTACTAAATTTCCCAATCACTCAATTCTCTAGATTTCCGGTACCAAGTTCGCCTTCTCCACGTTGGCGAATTCAATCTCAATTTTCTGCCCGGCCGCATCGCCCATCTTCTTGCGCGATTTGTGGCTGGCCACGCTCAGGTCCAGCGTCAAGCGGCCGTCTTCCACCTTTTCAAGCCGTCCTTCAAAGTGACGATTGTTGTTCACCGGCTGGCGCGTCGTGAGCTTCACCCGGCTCCCTGTGAAGCGCGTGAAATCAGCAGCCTTCACCAGCTTCCGATCTAGACCCGGCGATGAAACTTCCAGCGTGTACGAGCCCGGCATCACGTCTTCCACGTCCAGGATGGTGCCAAACTCGCGGCTGAAACGCGCGCAATCCTCGTGCGTAACGCTCTCGGTCAATCCGGCCAGCGGATCGGCCCCTGGCGCGGACTTATCCAGAAATACCCGCAGCATGCGGGCCTTGCCTCCGCCCAGGAACTCGACATCTACGATCTCGAGCCCGCTCGAGGTGGCCACCCGGTCCGCAATTTCCCGCACACGTTCAACGTCAAGCGCCATGAATCCAATAACTTACTGGCGGATGGCAGTCACACCCGAAGGACGTGCAACGAAAAAGTGGGCTTGCGCCCACTGGTGTGCTTCGCCAAAAGCCGGTACACAGCAGTTCTCAGTCTCTTAATATACGCCCGTCCGGGGCGAAAAGACAAACGGTGGCAAGGGGCTTTTCTGGCAATTGTGCAACAAGACGACCGTTCGAAGCTAAGCGACTGACCGGATTTCGGGCCCGCTCAACTTTTTCTTACCCATGATGGATATGGCCAGGGGAATTGTTGTAAATCCTGCTACCACCGTCAAAGCTATTCCCGCCGCCTTCATCGCGTCCTTGCTCAGTCGCCTTGAAATCAGCATGCCTATGCCCGCGCCAAGCGCGACACGCGTTCCCGTCCAAAGAATCAGTTCAGGCAAATTTATGTTCCGCTCGATCATTGCTTCTCCTTGGTGAAGATGAAAGGTTGCCGTTTGGATGCGGGCACATAACCTCGGGATGGCTCCGTAATGATCCAACACCTCACGACCGTTCTAAATCAATGAACGGAAAAGTCTGATTCTGCAGCTATCTGCAGCTATCGGCAGATGTTGCCGATGCGTATTGGGGTACGAGCTATCATCTTTCGTCTGGTTGGATAGTTTTGAACATTTCTAACATCGTTATAGGAAATCTCTCATGGGGGAATGCGCGAGCGATCTGCCAACCGTGCCGGCGATAGAACTCGATCGCCGCTTTATTCGAATGAACGACCCGGAGGTGCAGTGTTTCATAGCCGCGAGCGATTATTTCCGCCTCCGCTTTCGCGAGCAGACGCTGACCTACCCCCCATCGCCGGTTTTCGCGAAGCACCCATAAATCATCCAGCGATTCTCGGCTTGTCCGAACCACTCCAATAATTTTCGCGTCCCGTACAGCGACCCAAAAGGAATGCCAGTTCTCCTCATCGAGCGGTAGCGGTGGAGGTGCCCAAAGGCCACCGTAAATCTCATCCACTACCGTTTGGACCAACACGCGAACGGTATCGTGCTCCTCGGGCTGTGGTCGTCTTATGAGCACGTTGATAATCTACTTAACAATATGTCCCTCTTCCATTTGCCTCAATCCGCCCGCCTCTCTAGAATAAAGGTTTACCCACGCTCCCGTGGATTCCCGAGAAATCTATGATTCATTTTCCAGTTCCTGAGGCTCTCACTTTTGACGACGTCCTTCTGCTGCCCGCCCGCTCCGACGTCGTTCCTGCGACTGCCAGCACGCAGACGCAGCTTACGCGCGAGATCAGCCTGAACATTCCCATCGTGAGCGCCGCCATGGACACGGTCACCGAATCGCACATGGCGATCGCGCTGGCGCAGCAGGGTGGGATTGGCATCATCCACCGCAACCTCACCATCGATCAGCAAGCCAATGAAGTCGACAAGGTAAAGCGTTCGGAAAGCGGGATGATTGTCGACCCGGTCACCATGCATGCCACCGACAAGGTTAGCGATGCCCTTGACGTCATGCGCAAGTACAAGATTTCCGGAGTCCCCATCACCGATCACGGCAAACTGGTCGGCATCCTCACCAACCGCGACCTGCGCTTTGAGACCCGCTTCGACATTCCCATCGACAAGGTGATGACCAAGAAAAATCTCATCACGGTCCCGGTCGGAACCACGCTCGAAGAAGCGGAAAAGATTCTTCATCAGCACCGCGTGGAAAAACTTCTTGTGGTCGATGACAAGTACAACCTCAAGGGCCTGATCACGGTCAAGGACATCCAGAAAAAGCTGAAGTATCCGAATGCAGCGAAGGATTCTCAAGGCCGTCTGCGCGTAGGGGCCGCGATCGGAGCCACGGGAGATTTCCTGGAGCGAGCTCAGGAACTAGCCGAGGCCAAGGTGGACATCCTCGCCATCGACAGCGCGCACGGCCACTCCAGCAAGGTTCTGGAAGCCGTGAAGCTTGTGAAATCGAAACTCCCGCATGTGCAGCTGTTGGCCGGCAACGTGGCCACGTTCGATGGAGCCTGCGAGTTGGCTCGCGCCGGTGCGGATGGCATTAAGGTAGGCATCGGACCCGGATCGATCTGCACCACGCGCGTCGTGACCGGCGCAGGCGTCCCGCAAATCACCGCCATCGCCGAAGCCTACCGCGCAACGAAAGATTCGGGCGTGCCGATCATCGCCGACGGCGGCATCAAATATTCCGGCGACGTTACCAAGGCTTTGGCCGCCGGCGCCAGCGCGGTGATGATCGGGTCACTCTTCGCCGGCACAGACGAGAGCCCTGGCGAACTGATCCTGTATCAAGGCCGCTCCTTCAAGTCCTATCGCGGCATGGGGTCGCTGGGTGCCATGGCGCAAGGCTCCAGCGAGCGCTACTTCCAGAGCACCGACGGCGGCGATTCCAGCGCATCCGTATCTGCATCCGACGGCGAATCCAACCGCCTCGCCAAACTTGTGCCCGAAGGTATTGAAGGACGCGTCCCCTACCGTGGCTCCGTTTCGATGATCATCTATCAAATGGTCGGCGGCCTGAAATCCGGTATGGGCTACTGCGGTTGCGGCACCATTGCCGAACTGCTGCAGAAGACGCGTTTCGTCCGCATCAGCGGTGCCGGCCTGCGCGAGAGCCATGTGCACGATGTCATGATCACCCGCGAGGCCCCCAACTATGCCATCGAATAACCTGATCCCGGGTGCCCCGTCCTTCGCGCTTTTTCCTAAGGGCGGAGAACGTAACTCTCAACTCTCTTGAACTCCCACCGGCAAGACCTTCTTAAGGCTTGGATCGCAGCTATCCTGTGGCTGATTGTTATCTCCATTGAATCGACGACGTACCTCTCCGGCCAGAACACCAGCCACATCCTGTACCCGATTTTTCATTTCCTGTTCGGCATAGACCAGGCCCATTTCGAACCCTGGCATCACGTTCTGCGTAAGACCGGTCACGTCATCGGGTACGCCCTGCTGTGTTTTTTCCTGTTCCGTGCCTGGAGAGAAACCTTGCCTGCGGAACCTCGCAAGTGGACCTTTCGTTGGGCAAGCCTCGCAGTGCTCGGGACTTTCCTGGTCGCCAGCCTCGATGAATGGCACCAGACTTTCCTGACCTCCCGCACCGGACGCTGGCAGGATGTCGTCCTTGACACCTCCGCCGGAATCGCGGCCCAACTCCTGCTCTCTTTCTTCTTTCGAAAATCCGAATAGCGTCGTAGCGCGTCCATAACTTTGGCTTGACACCTGCGCGCCCTTAGTGTTACACATTGTAACGCTACAATGACTAACACAAAGCTGCCACGTCTAAAGAACCTAGGAGAGGTCGAACAAGCGGTCATGGACTACATCTGGACCCAGGAGCAGATCACCGCTGAAAGCTGCCGCGAAGCGCTGGCCGCCTCCCGCCCGATGAAGGACTCCACTATCCGCACCGTCTTGCGTCGCTTGGAGGAGAAAGGCTACGTCACTCACGACATTGAGGGGCGCACGTTCGTGTATCGGGCATCGAGCGAACGCCAGAATGTGGCCGTGCGCGCCGTCAAGAGCATCATCGACCGCTTCTGCGGCGGCTCCGCCGAAGAACTCGTGCTCGGTATGGTAGATAACGCGGTGCTCGATCGCAAGCAACTGGAACGCCTCGCCCGAAAAATTGCCGAGAACGAGGCCCAAGCGGAGAGCAAAAGCACCCGCAAAGATTTCTCGCAACAAGCACGACGCCCATGATTTCTCCACACACCATCGATGCATCCTGGATGCTGCTCCTGCTGGTAAATGCTGCCCTCCGCACTCTGGTCCTGGCGGCCGTCGTAGGGCTGGGCCTTGCAGTCTTTCGCGTAAAGGACACCTCCGCCCGCCTGCTCACCTGGACCGCAGTTCTCTACGGCGCCTTATCGCTTCCCCTTCTGTTATGGCTCCTGCCATCCATACCGGTTCCGCTGCCGGTCTTGACGCAGACTACCGTCATGACGGCCTCATCTGGCATCGCGACCGCAAGCTTCCCTAAGCCGCCCGTTAATCAAGAACCGCAGAAGCAATCCCTCGCAGGCCGGGGAAGACTCTCGCCAGAATTCGGCGCAGGGATTGCCGCCACTGCCGGCCAAAACTCGCCAAAGAACTCGATCTCCGCGCAGATTGAATCACTCTCGTGGACATCAATCGCCACGGTAATCTATCTTGGGGTCGCGTTGATTCTGTTGTTGCGCTTTCTGATCGGCCTCGCGGTCACGCAGCGGCTGGTCAAAAATCAAAAACTGACCGATGAGCGGTTGCGATTGGTCCTATCTCGCACCGAATGGCGTAACTCTTCTCTTCCCTGCGTCCGCGAATCGCTGGCCATCGCCGTGCCCATCACCGTCGGCCCGATTCGATCGACCGTCCTGCTGCCTTCAAATTGGCGTGAATGGGACGACGAAAGGCTTGAGGCGGTCATGACGCATGAGCTATCGCACGTCTTCCGTCACGATCCCCTCACGCATTGCATCGCGTTGCTGTATCGCGCGATCTTCTGGTTCAGTCCGTTTTCCTGGTGGCTCCAGGCACACATTGCGGAACTCGCCGAGCAAGCCAGTGATGAAGCAGCTTTATCGGCCGGAGCCGACCGCAACCACTACGCTCGTACCCTGCTCGGGTTTTTCGAAACCCTGCATGCTGCCCCGCAACGCGTCTGGTGGCAGGGCGTCTCCATGGCTCATGCAGGTCAGGCTGAGAAGCGCCTGGAAAAAATTTTAGGATGGAAAGGATCTGTTGCCATGCATCTGAAGAAGTCTGCCATTATCCTGATCATTACATTGGCAGTCCCCGTTGTGTACCTGGCTGCGTCGGTGCGTCCGAGCACCTCTTACCCGGCCAGCTTTGCAGAGCAGCAACCGCCGCAGCCCTCCACTCCCTCCGCTGCGGCAGTTCCGGCGCAACCAGCTCAGCCCCCGACCGAAGGAGTCACGGCGGTCGCCCCGATCGCTGGAGTTCCGGTTCAAGGTCCTATCGATGGTGTACCGGCTCCCCCTGCAGCGCCAATCCGCGGAGTCCCCGCGGTTCCTGATATGCCCGCGCCTCCGGTTCCCGCCCAAACCGCCACTTTCGCAACGGCTCACAACCACCGCTCCTGGTATTCCTACGGTTTCGACGACGACGAGCGCTTCGTGATCGTCACCGGCAAAAGCGATTCGTTCACCATGTCTGGCAGCTCTCAAGACGCTCGCCACGTGGAAAAACTCCGCAAGCAAATTCCCGGAGACTTCATCTGGTTTCAACGCGATGAGAAGTCCTACATCATCCGCGACCAGGCGACGATCGACCGCGCCCACAAGCTCTGGGCTCCTCAGGAAGAGCTGGGCAAAAAACAAGAGGAACTCGGACGGCAGCAGGAAGCTTTGGGCAAACAGCAGGAAGAACTCGGGGCGAAAATGGAGCAAGTGAAGGTGAACGTGCCCGACATGACGGCCGCCATCGACCGCCTGAAAGCAAAGCTGCAGAAGCTCGGCCCCACCGCTACCATGGAGCAAGTCGGCGAACTGCAATCGGAGATTGGAGAACTGCAAAGCAAAATAGGCGAACTTCAATCCCATGCCGGCGACCAGCAGGGCAAATTAGGAGAAGAGATGGGCGCCTTGGGAGAGCAGCAAGGCAAGCTCGGAGCGCAGCAAGGAGAACTGGGGCGCCAGCAGGGAGAACTCGCGGAAAAAGCCAGCAAAGAGATGAAGCAGCTTCTCGATGACGCCATCAAGAACGGCAAAGCACAACCGGAGCCTGAAATTGGCGAAGCAGGCTCGCTCTGATGGGAGCGATGCTCATACGGAGGGCACAGTTCGTGATCTGCTCAAGTGCGATGCGCCGGTTCGACTCGCAGCAGCGACGTGCCCAGCAAGAGCACACCCGACACCACGGCCAGCCCCGCTGAAAGATAAAAGGGAACCGGCGCTCCGTAGCGCTTCCACAATTCTCCGGTGATGAGGCTGGCCGCCAGCGTTGCTATACTTGTCGCGAAGAAGTAGATTCCCAGTGCTCGCCCGCGCGTATCCGGTGACACGGTGTCCACCACGAGCGCTTTCAACACTGGCTGAGTCAATGCGTAATAAATCCCGTATACGGCCATAACAATCCAGATGGCAACCGTGGACGGCGCGCGTCCAAAGACGAAATAAACTCCGGCAAAGATGAAGTACCCTGCGGCCGCGATCCACCGCCGTGAAAAGCGATCGCTGAACCACCCCGCCGGCCACGAACCCAGCGTGTAGGTGATGTTGAAGACCAGTCCCAATAACGGCGCCAACGAAATTCTGATCCCCACATTCTGCGCCCGCATGACAAGAAACATGTCGCTGGAATTCCCCAAAGAAAACAAAGTCACGGCAGTAAGAACGAAGTAGAAAGCCGTAGGAAGAGAGGCTCGCGTAGGGACAGCCCCTCGGCCTGTCCAGGTTTTAGCAGTGCACTTCCCGCCCCCCTCCTCAGTCACACCTCTGTGAGTCTCACGAATCCCCAGCATTGCAACCAATACGGCCAGTGCCCCAGGAACGGCTGCAGCCAGAAACACCGTGCGAATCTGAAATCGCGAGAGCAGCACCACAGCCGCAAGCGGCCCCGCAATGGCTCCCGCCGAGTCC
>JAICJP010000453.1 GCA_025928375.1 Candidatus Sulfotelmatobacter sp. | reverse complement strand
TGCGGCGGTCAGTTCATAGATGCGAGCGCGGCGACCGGAGTCTTTCTTGATCCACTCGGCGCGAATCCAGCCTGCTTCTTCCATCCGATAGAGCGCGGGGTAGAGGGAGCCCTCCTCTGCGCGCAGGACTTCGCCAGATGTGCTAGCGATGGCAGCCATGATGGCGTATCCGTGAAGGCGGCGGCGCCGCGACAGGATCTTGAGCACGAGCAGATCCAGGGAACCTTGCAGGGAGTCGGTCTTGGGCATACTAAGATGTCTTTATATAGATATCTATGTACATAGTCAAGAGTCGCTCATCTGACGCAAACCGCGCAATGGGCTCCTGCAGAGCTGCAACCGCCAAGGCCAAGTTGGCGCTGCTCACGAGTTTTAGGTTGATGCCTTGTATAGCTCACTAAGTGCTTCTGCGGCAAGCTTCCTGGTGAATTGATCCGCTGGCATTGACTGTGCGAGTCCTGCCGCTTCACCAGCCCATAGCTGCATGTAGTCGAGGGAGCCGGCACGCTCGGAAGCGGCACGCAACGGTGCGACGAGCGTTGCTGCGTAGGGAAAAGGAGGCGCCACATCGGACATGGGTCCGGATTCCTGAAGATACCGGTTGAGAATGCCTCGCGCCGGGCGTCCGCTGAAGAGGTTAGTTATAGCCGTGCCCTTCTCCGCTGCATGCGCAAGCGCTCGACGGTACAGAGGAGATACATTGGCCTCCGGACAGAACAGGTACGCAGTGCCCAACTGCACGCCTGATGCGCCCAGGGCGAGGGCGGCAACAATGCCTCTCGCGTCCGCAATGCCGCCGGCCGCTATGACTGGAACGGATACTGCGTCCCTAACTTGCGGCAGCAACGCGAATAGTCCAAGTTGAGTTGCGATGTTCGTTTCGAGGAACATGCCTCTGTGTCCGCCCGCCTCGAAGCCCTGAGCGATAATGGCATCGCAACCGTGCGACTCTAGCCATTTTGCCTCGCTTACAGTTGTTGCCGATGACAGAATCTTGATCCCTCGTCTTTTTACCCGCTCCAATAGATCTTTATTTGGCAACCCAAAATGAAAGCTCACGACCTCCGGCCCGACGTCTTCCACGACGGCACACATCTCTTCATCGAAGGGTCGCCGAAGACGGGTTTCCGCAACGCTCTCAATGTCGAGTCCGAAGCGTTCGTAATGTGGTCTCAAGAAACTCTTCCATTTCTGTATTGCAATCGAATCGGGAGTTTCCATGGTGTGGCAAAAAAAGTTCAGGTTGAAGGGCCGGCTCATCCGCTGGCGAAGCGCACGTACAGCCTCGCGGACCTGATCCGCGGCGAGCAATGCACACGCGAGCGAACCCAACGCCCCAGTTGATGACACGCTGCGCGCTAAGGCAACAGAATCGGATCCCGCCATGGGCGCTTGGATGATCGGAATCTCAAGTTTCAAAACGTCTAGTAAACGATGGTCGGGCCAAGGTTGCATATTGACATTGTCTCTCAGGGGCGGAGACTGTGTTGACCCCTTGACTCGGTATAAGTGGCTCAGGCCGAATCGTCGGCGGCCCGAAATGAGTGGCCGCGCAGGCCCGTAACTCTTTAGAGTATTGGACGATTGAACTTCCGAATAACCGATTTGCCTTAGCAACGTCAAAACTCCATGCGAGGTACAAATGCTGACCGATTTGCGTGACGCTCTGCGGCAGTTGAGAAAGGCGCCTAGCTTTACAGTAACGGGCTTGATCACACTGGCACTCGGGATCGGAGCGACGACGGCGATCTTTACGTTGGTTCACCAGGTCATGTTGAAGTCGCTGCCGGTAGCCAAGCCGGCTGAACTTTGGCGGATCGGAGACAAAGACCGCTGCTGTAACTGGGGTGGATACACCCAAGGCGATGCTGGCGATTTTGCGCTGTTCTCGTGGGAGGCGTACAAGAATTTCCGCGCTCAGACGCCGGAGTTCGCCGACCTTGCTGCATTGCAGGCGGGCAATGCGCCTCTGGGGGTGCGCAGAGCGGGATCCCAGGCACCCGTGGACACGCGCAACGGGCAATATGTATCGGGTAATTTTTTCCGGACCTTTGGCGTGCAGCCGTGGATGGGCCGCCTGATGACCGATGAGGACGATCAGGAGGGTTCGCCGCCGGTAGCGGTGATGAGTTACCGCATCTGGCACGACAAGTACGGGTCTGATCCTTCTGTCGTGGGTGCCGGCTACCAGATCAATGGACATCCGTTCACGGTGATCGGTGTGGCTGCGCCAGGGTTCTTCGGTGCGAAGCTGTCTGGGGCTGGCATGCCAGACTTTTGGCTGCCACTGACCGCCGAATTATTGATCGATGGAGCGACGGCACGGCTGAAGAGTCCAAACACCAGCTTCCTGGACCTGATCGGGCGAGTGCGTCCGGGAGTGGATGCCAAATCACTCGAAGCAAAGCTGAAGGTTGAGTTTCATAACTGGCTGGCGAGTCACGTCCCTGAAATGGAACCGGGCGAGAAGCAGCTGTGGCAACAGCAAACGCTGCATCTGGTTCCGGGAGGGGCTGGAGTGGCATCTTTGCGCGATGAGTATGAGGATGGCCTGAAACTGCTTCTGGTTGCTGCGGGATGTGTACTGCTGGTGGCGTGCGGGAATGTGGCGAATCTGATGCTGGCGCGCGGATTGAAGGATCGCGCGCAGACCTCGATACGAGTGGCGCTCGGCGCTCCGCGAAGACGGTTGCTTCGCAAATCTTTGGTGGAGTGCATCGTGCTGGCAGCGATCGGAGGGGCGTTGGGCATAGGCGTGGCGTATGCCGGGACCAGGTTGATTTTGCATCTGGCGTTCCAGATTGGCGGTCCCGACAACTACGTTCCAATCAGCGCGACTCCATCATTGCCTGTGCTGCTCTTCACGCTGGGCATGTCCGTCTTCACGGGAATCCTGTTCGGGATCGCGCCAGCGTGGATGACTTCGCATGCGGACCCGATTGAGGCGCTTCGCGGGACAAATCGTTCAGTGTCGGGCAGTCGCTCGTGGGCCCAGAGATCGCTGGTGATCGCGCAGGCAGCGATGTCGCTGGTACTGCTCTCCGCAGCGGCGCTCCTGGGCCAGAGCCTACGGAACTTGCAGCACCAGAAATTTGGATTCGAGAC
>JAICJP010000436.1 GCA_025928375.1 Candidatus Sulfotelmatobacter sp. | reverse complement strand
GAAATTTGCTGGCTGTCCCGGGACCAAGGTCGCTTCGATGACGGTGTGTCCATTCTCCGACTTCCGCGCCGTGATCAGCCCGGGCGTGACATTAGCAAAGCTGTGATCCCCCGGGATGACCAGCGACACTTGCACGCTGCCTGCGGCAGGAGCCGGAAGTGTGAATGAGGCTCGTCCCGCTTCGATGCGCAACGGAAGGCCCGCATCCAGCGCAATCGAGAATCCGCCTGTGGGCAGCAGAGCAGCATGCGTTCCGTTCTCCTGGATGAGGGGAACGCCTTTCCCGTTCAGCCGCGCGTCCAGAATGGTCATTCCGCTGGTCAGCGGGACCTTGCTGATGCCTTTGCGCAAAACTTCACCGTCGAGTTCGACAGTTCCGCGGATCGCATCTTTTTCGACGCGCAGCTTCAAATCCGCATGTTGGATAGAGAAGGGAAGCGGCGCCAGTTCCGGATTCTTGGGCGGATGGGCCGCCAGTTCGATCAGGTGGTTATATTCCGCGAGCGTCAGCGTCACATTGCCCGGATCGGGCAGAGGCAGCGCCGAGGTCTCTTGTCCAGCGGCGAAAAGCGAAAGCACGAAGCAGCAGGCCAACGCCACCATCAGATTTCTGTACCTCATCGCACACCTCCCTTTTTGTCGCGCTGAAAGCTGAATTCCGCGGCCGGAAACTGGTTCTCGCTCGTCAGTTCGGAAACCAGGAACAGGGACGGGCCAAACGCGGGAAAGGAAACGTTGACCGGCAGAATGCCGGTTACCTTTCCTCCTGTCGATTTCGCCCGGAAGTCGTCGAGCAGGGCTAGCGTGCTGTCTTTTTTCTCTTTGTCATCCATGCGCTGCGCCTTGCCAAATTCTTCGAGGCGATCTTCCTCGTGGAGCGGTGCCAGCGCAGTTCCTCTTCTCCCAGCCACCGCGAACACGCCACCGCCGTCCCTTCCGCCTTCGATTGCGGAAAGCAGAACGGCAGAACTCGGACTTTGATATTCCTGCGTGTGGAAACTGCCAGGCTCCGCGTTCAATTTGAATGCCGGCGGGTAGTACAGCAGCATTCCCGTGCGGGAGATGGGAAGATCGAGCGCCGGAAGCGTCACCCGCTCGTGCCCTTTGTCCTGCCAGGCCGTCGCCTTCACCAGATAAAAAACCTCCACCGGGAACGTTGGCGCATCCTCGCCGCCTCTGGATTTTTCCAGAGGTAGAAGCAAGCTGCCGTCCGGAGATTGCCCGGGCCGCACCGGCTTGCCTGCCAGAGAAGCACTCCAGACCGTCGCACCCGTGGGCAAGGTGATCTTCACAAAATTGCGCTGGTTATTGCGCACCGCGTAACGTGCCTGCACCAGTTCCTTGCCATCGGCGCTGATGAGCACGTCGTAGCGCGCCTCCTCGATATTCGCCATGAGCACCGCCTGCTGGTCATAACGCGCCACGTTGATACTCAAGGAACGTGTCGCGCCGGCTTCACCCGCGCGCGCCCGGAACGCGACGAGCGCAGGCGATTGCCGGTTGGCGATCATCGTTCCCAAATCCGTGGCGTCGGCGTCCTCGAGCCCTTGCGCTTTCTGGTCCTTGATCTCCCCGGCGCCGAGAATCTCCACGGCAACACCTCCGGTGTCGCGCTCGGTCCCGAGAAGCCGCAGCAAGGGAATGTCGATCACGCCATCACGTGGCAGCCGCGCTTCTGCGCTGATCACAAATCGCGCGCTATGCTCCACCGGTTCGAGGAAGGTGACGACAAGTTCACCGTTGTTCATTTCCCAATCGGCAACCATCGCGCCGCCCACCTGGTTGACCGTGATCTTTTCTGGGAGCTGGACTCGCAACTGTCGGGCCGCCCCTTGCAACACCTCCAGCCCCACCTCGGCGGATATGGCCGAGGAGTCTTCTCCCAGGCTTGTCAGTTGCGTGAGCGATCCTCGGAGCCGCAAGGGAAGCTCCACGTGGTGATCTTCCGATTTCTTTCTCCACGTGAAGTTCAGAGCTTCATTGCCCCTGCCGTAAGCCAGCCATTTTGTGTCGCCCGCCGCTTCGGATTTTTCGGCCAGCAATCCACCGCTGACGCGAAGTTCGATCCCCTGGCGCGCCAGTTGCACTGCCGCGCGCGTCACACCGGAGTCCGTGGATGGCAACGAGAGCGTCTCCTCGCCAGTCGAGGAAGTCACCGGCACATCAACGTCCAGCGTCAGCACCGAGCGTCCCGCGTGCGACAACAAGGCTGCTACGTGGGTTCCCGCCTTTCCTTTGTCTCCGGCAACCAGCGACAATGCCTTGCCATCCAGTTGCGCATCGCGCACCAACAATCCGGCCGGTATCGGAACCCGTACCCATCCATCCTTCAATACGTCCACTGTGAGTTTCGCGGTTCCGGTTGCCAGATCGCCCAGCACATGCAGGTCGTACTCAACTCGTGTCAAGGTTGCATCCAGCGGAGGCGGTTCCGGGGTGGGTTCAGTCGGGTATGCCTTGGCCCGCAATACGCGATATTCGTTGATCGGTAAGACCACCCATCCTGCCGCGTGCGTGGACGCCGCACCTTTCTCTTGCGCCAAGGACAGTGATGCAGCCAGAAAGCTGCCGAACAAAATGAGAACCGATAATCTCAGGGTCTTGCGCCTGAGTGTGGAATCGAATGCGAGAACCGGCTTTTTCATAGTTCAATCCTCACTTCAACTACTCTGGGGATGCGCGTCTTTTGCCGCGAGATGCTTGGGTCACGCGGCCCCGAAAGTAGAATGCGCAGCCGGCGCGAAATTGCGAATGATTTGAAGTACCCTGCCCGTGGTTACTGGCGGAATAGGCCTGAAAGAAGCCCTAAACCACACGAGACACAGGCTTCCACTGGACAGATGCGCTCTGAGCCTGTGTGCGGGTCGTGGCAAGGCTGCTTGACGCTCTGCTGTACCATAGCAAGTCGCGAATTGCGGACGCGGAAAACCATTGACTTTCAGCACGGAAAAATCCCGGCAGACATACCAGCGCACGCTCGGCGTCCTGATCGAAGCCAGCAGTTCGTCCTCGCGCGGCCCGGCGAATTTTGGCAAGTACCCCATCTTCATGGAGCGCGCGGCCGGCTCTCGTATATATGACGTGGACGGCAACCAGTACATCGACTGGATGATGGCATTCGGCGCCTTGCCCTTAGGCCACGCGCATCCCGAAGTGGTCGAGGCGATCACGCAGGCGGCTAGCAGCGGCGCGCATTTTGCCACTGCGACACCGGTTGAGCTCGAAGTGGCGGAGATGATTCAGAAGATCGTTCCCAATGCCGAGCGCGTGCGCTTCGCCAACACGGGAACGGAAGCGATGATGGCCGCAATTCGCCTGGCTCGTGGCGTGACCGGGCGCCCTAAGATTCTCAAGTTCGAAGGCCATTACCATGGTTGGCACGACGATTTGCTGGTGAGTTCCAATGTCCTGCCCTCCGCCGCTTTGGGGCTGCGCAGCGATCCCGTGAAGATTCCCGACAGTTCCGGTCT
>JAICJP010000359.1 GCA_025928375.1 Candidatus Sulfotelmatobacter sp. | reverse complement strand
TCACCTGCGCAGGGGCGGGCATGGGGCGGTACCACTCGGGCGAGGTTGCGCCGGGAGAGATGGAGCGCAACTCGGTTTCCGCGCTGCCATTGCCGAAGGTTTCGTATCCACGACCGATGCTGTTGTGATTCATGGCCACGGAATCGAGATAGAGGTGAGCGAAGGCTTCGCCGAAATTCCAGGTGGAGACGCCTGGCATGCCCATGGCGGTCATGGCCTCGACTTCACGAAAACTGAGTTGGAGAAATTCGGTGTAAGTGATGGGGTCGATGTTGGGGTTATAAGGGCCGGTGCCGTTCCAGGTCATCATGAGCGGCGAGCCCTCGTGCAGGTCGTGAACGACCGTGGGATGCCACTCGTGAAACATGCGGTGGACGGCCTTGGTGGTTTCGTGCGTCTGCTGAT
This sequence comes from Candidatus Sulfotelmatobacter sp., assembly GCA_025928375.1. Lineage (GTDB taxonomy): Bacteria > Acidobacteriota > Terriglobia > Terriglobales > Acidobacteriaceae > Sulfotelmatobacter. The sequence continues at coordinate 4,267 of JAICJP010000359.1, read as the reverse complement.
GGGTGTCGCGATTGATATCGACGAAGGTGTACTTCGACCAGTACGGCGGAGATTGCCGGGGAAGCGAAGAGCGGTCGGTCTTACCCTTCAGATAGCGATAAAACCAGTCCACCATTTTGTCGCGGCCGTCGGGATTGGAGATGGGATTGATGAGCACGACGAGTTGCTGCCGGATGCGCTGGATCATCGGCTGTTCGGAAACGGCTAGACGATAGGCGAGTTCGAGGACGGCTTCGGTGGATCCGGTCTCATCGGAATGCAGGGCGGCGTTGAAGTAATAGATGGGGCGTGAGGCTGCGATCAGTTTTTCTGCGGTGGATTGGTCGGTGCGACGCGGATCGGCGAGCGCGGCCGTGGCGGCCTTCAAGCGGTCCAGATCGCGGATGCCGGACTCGTCGGCGATGGCCAACAGGAGAATCTCGCGTCCTTCTTCGCTGTGTCCGATGGTGAAGACGCGCACTCGGGGAGTGGCGGCGGCTAGAGCACGGGCGTAGGCATAGGCTTTTTCAGTGCCGACCAGCGCGCCGGGAGCGCCCATGATGCGGCCGAAAAATTTCTGGGGAGAGGGAACTGTGGTGGATTGCGGAATGTAGGACACCAGAGGGGAAACGAAGTGAGGATCGGTGGTGCCGGCCACGATAGCTTCGATGGAGCCGGGTTCGGGGATGTCGGGTGCTTGGGCTGCTGCGATGCTTGCAGACAAGGCTAGATACATCCACACGAATTTGGGTAGGAGCATTGGCCCCCCTGGTCAACGGGCGAAAGTCTAGCAGAAGGGGAAGGGCACAGTGGTGATGCGGGTTGGGGGGCGCGGCGCGAGTGCGCTCGCTTTGCTTGGCGGGGATGGCCAATGGGCCCGCCCCCACGTGTTCAGAGCCGGATCTGCATGCCTTCGGCGGCGGCGCGGACTTTAGGGTAATAATTCTGGGCGTCGGCGACTACCTTGTCGACGATCGCGTCGGTGTGGTCGGGATCGTGGTGGTAGAGAATCAATTCCTTGGCGCCGCTTTCCATGACGATGTTGACGGCCTCGCGCCAATGGCTGTGTCCCCAGCCGCGGCGGCGGGCGGCGTATTCTTCGGGAAGGTATTGCGCGTCGTAGATGAGAATGTCGGCACCTTCCGCTAGCTTGCGAACGGCTTTGTCAAAATTCTCGTCCCCAGGCTCGTTGTCGGTGGCGTAGACGAGCACGCCATCTTTGGTCTCCATACGAAATCCAAGGCAGCCCTGGGGATGATTGAGCCATGCGGTCTTGATTCGCACCCCGTCCATATCGAGGCAGCCGTTTTCAATGTTGCAAAACTGGCGGCGGGCGCGCATCTGGTCGACATTCACGGGGAAGTAGGGAGACTCCATCTGCTCGGCCATGACCTGCTCGAGATTGGGCTGGCGGCTGGAGGAATGAAAGAAGAACTGTCCGTTGGGGCTGTCGTAAAGGGGACGGAAGAAGGGGATGCCCTGAATGTGATCCCAATGAAAGTGGGAGACGAACACGTGGGCGGCAAAAGGGCGGTCGCCGAACTCGCGCTCAAGTTCGCGTCCGAGGACACGGAAACCGGTGCCGCAATCAAAGATGTAAATCTGATCGTTGATGCGCACTTCCACGCAGGAGGTATTGCCCCCGTAGCGGAGATTCTCGGCCTGTGGAGTAGGCGTGGACCCGCGCACGCCCCAAAACTTAACTTGCATTCGGCCCCGGCAATTTCGCTGCAATAATCTTCCGCACAACGCCCCCGTGTGCCCTGGGTAGGGCAGCAAGAGGCAAAGCGGACGGAAGAAGAAGATTTTAGCGGTTGGCTGGAGTTCCCCATAGTGACCAAAGTTTGCGTGGGAAAGCGCGGTAATCTTTTGTTGGTGCGGTGCTGGCGGCTGACAAACGGTGGCGAGCCGTCCCCTATAATGAAAAACCCACATGCTGCAACCAGAATTCAAAGAGTTTGCGCGGCTGGCGCGCGAGTCGACGCTGGTGCCGGTGATGAAGTCGGTGAGCGCCGACCTGCTGACGCCGGTCTCTGCCTTTCTGGCGATTGCGGAGAAGGAACCTTATGCGTTTCTGCTGGAATCGATTGAGCGCGGCGAGCAGATCGGGCGCTTCACCTTCCTTGGATCGCGGCCCTACATGCGGGTGCGGAGCGCGCAAGGAAAGGTGGAAATCGAGCGCGGGCGGCGGCGCGAAACGGTTGAGGAAAATATCTTCCAGCTGGTCAAGCGGCTGTTGCGAGAACACCGTCCGGCAACGTATCCGGGCCTGCCGCCGTTTACGGCTGGGGCGGTAGGGTACTTTGCCTACGATGTGGTGCGGCAACTGGAAAATATCGGGGAGCAGGCCAAAGATGACCTGCACTTGCCCGATGCGGAATTGATGTTCTTTGACCGCTTGCTCGCGTTTGATCACCTGCGTCATCAGATTCATATTGTGGCGGCGGCGGACGTTTCGCGGGAGGAACCACAGAGAGCCTACGACCGCGCACTGAGAGATATCGCCGGGCTGGAGCGGAAATTGGCGGGGGGCCTGAGTCCTTCACTGTGGCGCAAACCCGCAAAGGGCAAGGCAGGAAAGTTGAAGGTTCACGCCGGGACGAGCCGCCATCAATACATGCGCATGGTGGAGCGCTGCAAGGAATACATCGCGGCGGGAGATATTTTTCAAGTGGTCCCTTCGCAGCGGCTGGATTTTATTCCGGAGGTCGATGCCTTCGAGCTGTACCGGGCGCTGCGGCAGGTGAATCCCTCGCCTTATCTCTACTTCTTGCGGAACGGGGATACGCACATACTGGGGTCATCCCCGGAAATGCTGGTGCGGGTGAGCGGGCGAAAGCTGGAGTATCGCCCAATTGCCGGGACGCATCCGCGAGGACGGGATGAAGCTGAGGATGCGCGTCTGGAAGAGGCGATGCGCAATGACGAAAAAGAACGGGCGGAGCACGTCATGCTGGTGGACCTTGGGCGCAATGATCTGGGGCGGGTGAGCGAGTACGGTTCGGTGAAGGTGAAGGACCTGATGTACGTGGAGCGGTACTCGCACGTGATGCACCTGGTATCGGCGCTCGAGGGGAGGCTGCGAAAAGATTTGGATGCGCTGGATGCTTTCGCGGCCTGTTTTCCGGCAGGAACGTTAAGCGGGGCCCCGAAGGTGCGAGCCATGCAGATCATTGAGGAGTTGGAGCCGACTCGGCGCGGGATCTACGGAGGCTCGGTTTTGTATGCCGATTTTGCGGGGAATCTGGACTCCTGCATTGGGATACGAACGATGCTTATGCGCGGCGAGAAAGCATACTTACAGGCGGGGGCTGGCATTGTGGCGGATTCCGATCCGGCTACGGAGTTTCAGGAATCGATCAACAAGGCGCAGGCTTTGTTGCGGGCTGTTGATATTGCCAGGAGCAGGGGTTAGGGGTCAGGGATTAGGGGGCAGTTTGAATTTCTGCCGATTGCGACCGGCTACTCCACATTAAGAATCCATGAACAATGCGCAGGCTTTGTTGCGGGCTGTGGATATCGCCAGGAACAGGGGCTAGGGATTCGGGATTAGGGATTAGGGAATTCTTGCATTCTGTGTCGCAAACTTCGCAGCAGGCCATGAAGGATCTTGCCTACCTCGGCTGTGTGCTGTAACAGTTTGGTTGATTTCTCGCGGTCGAGGTATCCCAGGTCTTCGGCAAGAATAATCTGAGTTTCCATCTCCATGAGCGATCCCAGGGCGTGTCCCAAGAACTGCCTGTACTCACCGGAGAGCAGTTCGTGGCCTTCGGCGATTTTGCTGGGGATGGCGATTGCGGCACGGCGCAATTGGACGACCAGGCCGTACGTCTCAACTCGGGGAAAGGTCTCAGTCGCGTGGTAAATTTCGCGTGCCAACACCATGGATTTTTGCCAGGCGATCAGATCGCGATAGGACTGAACTGTTGCCGGTGCGCTAGCCATAGCGCCAATATGCATGTTGGGAGTGATTCTGGCGGTGACGGATATCACATTGGGCTGTGGAAATTCACAGTTGCAGGAAATTCGCGATGAGTTTCTTCCCCGCATCGGTGAGCACGCTCTCGGGATGGAACTGCACTCCTTCGACATGGTGCTGCTTATGGCGCAGACCCATGATGGTGCGAGTGCCGTCTTTTTCGGTTGTCCAGGCGCTGACTTCAAGCTCTGGGGGAAGATCTTTTTCCTCCACGATCAGGGAATGATAACGGGTGGCCGTCATCGGCATCGGCAGACCTTGAAAGACGGTTTTGTTGTCGTGCATGACTGGGCTGGTTTTCCCGTGCAT
>JAICJP010000360.1 GCA_025928375.1 Candidatus Sulfotelmatobacter sp. | reverse complement strand
ACTTTATGGCGAGGGCCGCTACCACTTCCGACGCTTTCAATGCCGTAGCCGAGCCGCGGCGGCGCGAGATCCTGGATCACCTGGCCTCCGGAGAGCATTCCGTGAACGACCTCGTGATCCGCCTCAGACTTGAGCAACCATCGGTCTCCAAGCACTTGCGGGTGTTGCGGGACGTGGGATTGGTGCGGGTTCGCCGTCATGGAAGGCAAATGTTCTATCAGGCAAATGCGGAGGGCATCCGCCCTTTGCATGAGTGGACGAAAACTTTCGAGCGACTTTGGGCGCATCAGTTGACACGCGTCAAAGAACGCGCCGAAAAGAAGGCCAAGGATTCGAGCGGGGATTAGCGCGAGTGCCAATGGTCCCGTAAACCGGGAATTGCGGTGATCGAAGACTTCTAGGAGGAAAGGAAAGTATGAGCATGAGTGCAACGCTACCGGGAATTGAGAGCCTCACATTGACCATCACGCAGGAGATCCATGTGAAGGCTTCGCTAGAGACAACGTTCGAGGCGCTACTGGAACAAATTGGTCCGGAGAATGAGAGTCCCGAACAAAAGATGCCGATGATCCTGGAGGCGTGGCCCGGAGGCAGATGGTACCGCGACCTGGGCGATGACAACGGCCACCTCTGGGGTCACGTGCAGTCCATCAAGCGCCCAAGCCTGCTGGAAATCAGCGGTCCGCTGTTTATGTCCTACCCGGTCGCGAACAACTTGCAGTACCGGCTCAGCGAAGAGCCTGGAGGTACGCTGATCAGGTTCCATCACAAAGCCTTTGGCGTGATCCAGGACGAGCACCGGCGCGGCGTGAACACTGGCTGGACCAGCATCAATGAGCGCGTCCGGCAACGCGCGGAAGCGAAAAAGAAGTAAGGAGGCGATATGTGTCCAGCATGTCTTGCATCGGCAGGAGTAATCGTGGGTGGAGTGGTTTCCACGGGTGGAGTGACCGCCTTCATTACCACGCTCCTGCGAAAAAAGGAAACCCACAATCCTAAAGTGAAGGAGAAATGATTTATGTCTACAGCGACCACGGAGAAAAACACGCCTAAGGTTGTCGGCCCTGCGGAATGGCTGGCAGCCCGCAAGGAATTCCTGAAAAAAGAAAAGGAACTTGTCCATCTCAGGGACAAACTAAGCCGTCAACGTCGCGAATTGCCATGGCAAAGAGTGGAGAAGAGCTACACATTTGAAGGAGCCCACGGAGCCCAGAGCCTGGCCGACCTGTTCGACGGTCGCACTCAGCTCGTCATCTATCACTTCATGTTCGGCCCGGGATGGAAGGAAGGTTGCCCCAGCTGTTCCTTTCTTGCGGACAGCTTTGACGGCATGACCTTGCACCTTGCGCAGAGGGATACGAGCTTCGTCGCCATCTCGCGGGCGAGTTGGCCGGAAATCGAAGCCTTCAAGAAGCGCATGGGATGGAAATTCACCTGGCTTTCCTCCTTCGGCACCGATTTCAACTACGACTTTCACGTCTCCTTCACCAAGGACGAAATGACCAGCGGCAAGGCTTTCTACAATTACGCAACCATGAGCTTTCCGTCGGAAGAAGGACCCGGGGCCAGCGTCTTCTACCGGCAGGAAAACGAGATTTTTCACACGTATTCCACATTTGCGCGCGGCCTGGATGCGTTCTTGCAGACTTACAACTTTCTTGACCTGACGCCCAAAGGCCGCGATGAAGACTCCCTGTCGTTCCCGATGGCCTGGATCCGGCACCACGACCGGTACCCTGACGGGAAGATGGTAGACATTAAGAAGCTGACGAAGACGTCCGCCTAACGGCAACGAACCCAGATCGTCCACCCTGTCTCGCCTGCGAGACAGGGTGGGAACAGGATTTTGCATCAGCAAAAATCTCAGGAGAAAACAAATGGCGACAATGTTGGAACAGGATTCTATGATCCAGGCAGCTGTAGCTGAATTTCGTGAAGAAGGAGGCATCACCAAGCGAGTACTCGATCGCGTACCCGGCGATAAGTTGACTTGGAAGCCCCACGAGAAATCGATGTCACTGGGTCAGTTGGCCTTGCATGTGGCGACCGTCCCCGGCAGTCTGGCGAGCATTCTGCAACAGGACACCTTTGACGCGGCGCAGGCATCCTTCGTACCGCCGCAGCCGAAGAATCGCGAAGAAATTTTTGCGGCCTACGACCAGAGTCTGCGAGACGCAGAACAATTTTTGTCGGCCTTGACGCCGCAACGGGCCAGCGGCATTTGGCACTTGCGCAAAGGGGACAAGGAGCTATTTTCCCGGCCGCGAATTGAGGTCGTGCGCAGCATTATGCTGAATCACTGGTACCACCACCGCGGCCAATTGTCGGTGTATTTGCGGTTGCTGGAGGTTCCTGTGCCCGTAATCTACGGCCGCAGCGCTGACGAAGATCCGTTTGCCTGAAACCAGGTCGGGGATGTAGCCGCGCAGCGGAACACTGAAGCTTAGGGAAGTTCCCCTGTGTCTCTGTGGTGCTCCGTCGTCTCTAGTTCATGTCGCGCATCGAGCATGCCCCCGGCCCGCGCGGATCGCCACAGGATCCGCATGGCCCAGATGGCGCCGCCGACGGTGATGAACCCTTCGCCGATACGGCGAACACCGAGAGCTGTGGTTCGAGCTTTTTCGTGTGGCACTTCGGGCACTCCGCTTTCTCTTTCCCGTATACGAGCGCCTCGAACTGGTGATGGCATTCCTTGCAGATGTATTCGAAGATAGGCATGGGTACTCTCGTTCAATATTAGAATAAACCAGTGGGGAGTTCGCAAATCTCAAAACCTGGCGTCCCCGGTCCTCGGGAGGAACAGCTTGCATTTCGCCCCAGGCGGTGGCTGCGCGGCGGTCACGTACAGACACTCGCCGCGTTTCTCCTGTCGCGCAGGATCCACCTGCCCGCTCCGGAAGAGCGGCTGGTCGAAGTCGCTCCCGGCATCCAGGTTCGCTGCTGGTGCTATTGGCAGCCGCAGAATCGCGAGCAGGCACCCACCCTGATTGTCGTGCACGGGCTCGAAGGCTCCACCGAATCCCAATACATGACGGGGGTGGCGCGCAACGGGCTGGCCGCGGACATGAACGTAGTACTTATGAACCAGCGCAACTGCGGCGGCATGGATCACTGCGCGCCCACTCTCTACAACTCCAGCCTGTCTTCCGATGTAGCCGCCGTGGCCCGCCACGTAGTTGAGAGAGATGGCGTCTCCCGTTTCGTCCTGATTGGATTTTCCATGGGCGGCAACCTGGTGCTGAAACTGGCGGGCGAGTGGGGAAGCCAAGCGCCCCCGCAATTGCGTGGTGTGGCGGCGGTTTGTCCGGCAATGGACCTGGCTGCATCTGCTGACGCGCTGCACGAGCCAGCGAACCGGATTTACGAATATTACTTTCTACTGCAGCTTTTCCGCCGCACGCGGAGGAAGGCCAGGCATTTCCCCGGCTTCCTCGATTTGTCCCGCTTGCGCGGGGTGAGAAGCCTGCGGCAATTTGATGACCGGATCACCGCCTACTACTGCGGATTCACGGGTGCCGACGATTACTATGCTCGCGCGGGCGCCGCGAACGTAGTAGACCGCATCGCCGTCCCGACGCTTATCATTCACGCCGCTAATGATCCTTTCATTCGCATGCGTCCCGAGACGCGCGAACGTATTTTGCGCAATCCCAACATCACGTACATCGAAACGTCCGACGGCGGACACTGTGCATTCATCGGTCTTCGCGACGGCGATCCCCGCGACGATGGCCGTTGGGCCGAGAAGCAAGTCGTCGAATTTGTCCGCCGGACCATGTAGGAACAGCCGCTTGGGCTGTCCGGCCGCGCGAAGCGCGGCTGCAGTTGACCCAGAACTCGATCATTTCGCACGCACCTCCGCTGTGACCGGCGCCGTTCCCAACCTCTTGGTCCATCCCTTGGTATGCGTGCGGATGTACGCCAGCGCTAACATCGCCCCAGCGATCACGGCTAAACCTCCGCTGGCCCCGGCAATTCCCTGCGTGTGTTTCGGCAGGATCGAAACCCGCCCGTAGACGAATTCAATGTGCACCCAGTACACCAGCAAGGACGCTTGTCCCAACTGGATCAACGGGCTGAAGCCCCACTGGCCCGCACCCCAGCGGCACCACGCATACGTCCCGCACAGGATCAGCATCAGCATGCCAAGTCGGATCAGGAAGAATTCAGGACTGGTATGCCAATAGTCGTACACGGGATAAAGTGTGACCGGGACCCGGTCCAGCCATCGCGAAAACAAGACCAGCGCCACTCCAACCATTCCCAGGGCCATGAATCCCTTCACTTCTCGAGCTCGCATCCACGCGCTCTGCAAAAGAAATCCGACAGCCAGCCCGCCGAACGCGAACGCGGTCCACGGAAAAATTGGAAAAAGCCAGGCTTGCGGCTTCCCTAGGTTATGGACACCGTTGATGTAAGACTCCAGCGGCCAAGGCAACCAGTCCGGGCGCCAGGTAGTCCAGAGCAGAGGTGTGAGCAGTGAGATCAGCAGCGCCGTGCTGGATGCTGCGACAATCAAACCCGCAAGGTGATATCCGCCCAAGCCCTGCCGCGCTTCGCCTGCATCAGCAGTTGGCCCGGGCCGAATCCACACATTCACCATCCAGCAGATCAGCCCCATCAGCATCATCGACACGCCGATGGT
>JAICJP010000167.1 GCA_025928375.1 Candidatus Sulfotelmatobacter sp. | reverse complement strand
CTTATCCGGCGGTGCCAGACTCTAAGTTCGCGTCTGCAAAGTGGTGCCGTCCGCTAAAAGCGGACTCAGTTTGCTCGACCTCTGGCTCCCGGCATTTCCATGCCGGGCTTTCACATTCCGCCGCTACGCGGCTGGTGCGTGTTTTGTCCCAGCGCTCAACTTTTCGAGAGCGTTTCGTAAGCAGACTCAAGGGGACTACGAGATTCCTGGTGTTGTCGCTACGCATCACGGCAAGACTTCATATCCGTTTCAGCCGCCGGCCTTCTCCTCTACCCGGTAGTGGAGGAGAAGGCCGAGGTTGCCAGACTCCTATTTGTCGATCGGGGGAGGAACGACCTCGTGGAGCCTGGGATTGTCACGCATGTGGGTGAACTCCTCGTCTTTGTAGACGTTCGCCATATTGCGATATCCCTCTTCTTTGGCCTTCTTCAGGCACTGCAGGCAGTTGTCCACGTCTCCACGTTTGGCGTACGCCTTGGCCAGTGAGAAGGCGTACTGCGCGCGTTCTTCAGGACTCAAGATCTGGGCTGCGATGCCGATTTTGGATTCCTGGTTGAAGGCGTCGGGATTAAGTTCCAACGCGCGAACATATTCGGAAATGGCGCGCTCGAACTTTTTCTGACTGAACCAGGCCGCCCCCAGATTCACGTGGTAAGTGGAATGAGTCTCATCCAGGGCGACAGCCTTCTTGAAATGTTTCGCCGCGCCGCCGTAGTTCTTTCTCATGTACTCCACGGCGCCGATGTTGTTGATGGCCTCGGCGTACTTCGAGTTAATTTTGGAGGCTTTCTGAAAGCTCGTCTTGGCCGCGTTCAGCTCATTGTTCTTGAGTTGGGCGAGACCGAGCTTGTTATAGAGGTTGGCATTCTGCCGATCTTTTTTTAATGCCGCCTGGAAGTAGTCGATAGCCAGAGAATAGTTCTTTTGGCCGCGCGCTTCGTCCCCGGCTTTCTCGAGCTCAGCAACAGTCATAGCTTTCATTTCGACACGGGTTTGCTGTTGGGGGATGTCCATGGCGATGGCGTAAGCACCAAGTGTGACCAGCATCACGGCTATGAGGATTGAGAATGTGATCTTGCGCATAAACTGCCTCTTTCTGCGGAGCTGCTCTGTCCCGGGCTCTTCGCCTCGGCGATTCGCTCTGCGATTGCCTTTGTTATGCGCCCTTTTCCTATCGGGGACAACGCTATAGCCGTTAACGCGGGGTTAAGAGGTGGCGAACGCCGGGGCGCGTCATTGGATGTTCGCAAGGAAACAGCGCCTCCGCCGCGCTGTTGCGTTTTCACTCACCCATTTGCGATACCCGAAAATGGGCCGTTACTGGGGTTACATAAACGGGTTGCATGAACCATCTTGCGGAAACGAGCGTATAACTGAATCAGAAGGCGCACTAGATTAGTAAGGAGAACCGGTGCCTTCGATCACAGCAGAGTCGACGCGATGGGAAGCCGAACGGGCTGAGTTACAGACCGTGTTGCAGGCTCCTATTTTTGTCCGGTCGCCGGCTTTGAGCCACCTGCTGTCCTACCTTTGCGAGAAGACCTTCGCGGGTGAAACCGATCAGATTAAGGAGTACTCCATCGCGCTGGATGTATTCGAGCGGCGGGATTCATTCGATCAGGACACGGATTCCATCGTGCGGGTTGAGGCGAACCGCCTGCGCAAGCGGCTGAGTGAGTACTATGCGCACGACGGCGCGACTGATCTGATTCGCATTACCATTCCGGTCGGACAGTATGTGCCCTCATTCGAGAAGTCAGCTCTTTCAGCGCAGCGGGAGCCGCTACGCCCAATGCCGGCAGAGACGCAGCCGGGTGCTCTCGGAAGAGGATGGTACCGGCGCAGCTGGATGATTGCTGCAGCGGTGGCGCTGCTGGTTGCAGCAGTCGCGGCGGGTTTCCTGCTTCGCGATAAATATAGAGGTAAACCGACGATCGTTCCGGCAACGCAGCTAGCGAGCGAACCGACGGTCGGCCTGCCGGTGGGAGAGGAACTTCACATCCTCGCGGGTTCGACTCGCAAATATGTGGACCACGCGGGAAAGGTGTGGGGCCCTGATGCCTTTTTCACGGGCGGCTCGCCGGTCGCAAGTTCCGTGCAGCACATCTGGCGTACGCAGGATCCCATCATTTATCGCACTAGCCGGCAGGGAGATTTCTCCTACAACATTGCTTTGAAGCCGGGCATTTATGAATTGCGCCTGCACTTTGCCGAAACCTTCTACGGACCCGAGAATGCGGGCGGAGGAGGCGAAGGCAGCCGCACGATGACGGTTTCCGCCAACGGGCAGGTTCTGCTGCATGATTTCGATGTGCTGGCGGATGCGGCAGGCGATCGCACGGCTGACGTCAAGGTATTTCCGAATATCTCGCCCTCGAGCGATGGTCAGTTGCATCTGGCATTTTCTTCCGGACCGGGCGGGAGCGCGATGGTTTCCGCGATCGAAATTCTGCCGGGAGTTCGTGGACAGATCCGTCCGGTGCGCATCGTGGCTCGCGATGCGCCTTATTATTCCGATGACAGCCGCTGGTGGAGTCCTGACATGTACTTCAAGGGAGGGCAATTGAAGGCGAGCCAGGAGCCGACGCAGGGTACGGACGATCCCGAGTTCTACGAAACTGAGCGCTGGGGACATTTCTCTTATGCCATTCCTGTCGCGGCGGGGAAGTATGCGATCACGTTGCATTTCATCGAACGGAACAATGCGGTTGGGGCAGCTGAGAGTTCGGGCGGGAAAGCGAAGGACCGGACTTTTGATGTCTTCTGCAATGGAAAAGCGATTCTCCGCAATGTCGACATCATGCATGAAGTCGGGGAGGATAGGCCTTTGGTGGTGAAGGTCAAAGGGCTGGAGCCGAATGCGCAGCGGAAGTTGCTGGTGGAGTTTGTGCCGGTCACGCGATATGCGACCGTGAGTGCGATTGAGGTTGTGGCGGAGTAAAAGCCTGTCGAGCTTCGCTCGACTGGACAGCCGATGGCGGCTGCCCCTACATAAACCTGGCTGTCCCCACGTCGCTATTGCACGCCTATGATCCCCATTTTTCTTCCTACGTCTCTCAGAACCTCCAGCGCCTTCTCTAATTCTTCCTTGGTGTGAGTGGCTGTCATGATCGTGCGGATGCGGGCTTTGCCTTCGGGGACTGTGGGGAAGGCGATGCCTGTGCCCAGGACGCCTTCTTGGAAGAGCTCGCGGGAGAAGTCCATGGTGAGCTTACCGTCGCCGATGATGATTGGGGTGATTGGAGTTTCGCTGGCTGGGGTCGTTTTGCCTCCGATGTCGAATCCCAGCAGGCCTAGTTCTTTTTTCCAGAAGCGCGTGTTCTCCCACAGTTTTTCCATGCGCTCGGGTTCTTGCTCAAGGACGTCGAAGGCGGCAATGCAGGTGGCTGCGACCGAAGGTGGATGCGAGGTGGAGAACAGGAAGGGACGGGCGCGGTGATATAGGAAATCGACAAGATCGCGCGTGCCGCACACGTATCCTCCTAGCGCGCCGATCGCTTTGGACAACGTTCCTACCTGAATGTCCACGCGGCCATGCATCCGGAAGTGATCGATGGTGCCGCGCCCGTTGCGGCCCAGGACGCCCGAGGCGTGGGCATCATCCACCATCATGATGGCGCCGTACTTCTCGGCCAGATCGCAGAGGGCGGGAAGGGGGCCGATATCGCCGTCCATCGAGAAGACGCCGTCGGTGATGAGCAGCTTTTTCCCGGGCTCATGCTTAATGCTGTTCAGCTGCTCTTCGGCGTGGGTAATGTCCTTGTGACGGAAGACGAGAATCTTCGCTTTCGAGAGGCGCGCGCCATCGATGATCGAGGCATGATTCAGCGCGTCAGAGATGATGAAATCATCTTTGCCCAGGACGGCGGAAACCGTGCCTGCATTGGCCGCAAAGCCGGATTGGAATACTACGCAGGCCTCGACATTTTTGAAGCGGGCAATCTTCTCTTCCAGTTCCATGTGGATCTTCATGGTGCCGGCGATGGTGCGCACGGCGCCTGATCCGACCCCGTACTTGCGGGTGGCTTCGAGGGCGGCTTCGCGCAGCTTGGGATGGGTGGTGAGTCCCAGATAGTTGTTGGAAGCCAGATTGATGACCTTCTTGCCATCGAAGGTGCAGACTGGAGCTTGCTCGTCGTCGAGCACGCGCAATTTGAAGTGCGTGCCTTTGGCTTTGAGTTCGTCGAGTTGGTTGGTCAGGTAAGCAAGCGGATTGGTGCGGGTTGCGGTGGTCATGGGAGCCTCACGAACTTGTCTGCCGCGGATTCACGCGGATCAACACGGATGGATGATTCCCAACAGTTTATCTCGTCGTCATGCTCGTAGCGATTTTTCTCAAAGGATCGCAGTATCGACGCGTACAGAGATTCTCGGTTGCCCTCGGCATGGCAGTATCAGAAGCCGATTGGATTTCCCGTCGCCAGGCTGGCTTCGCACAGGCGCTTCATCGCTTCGAAAAACTCTTGCTCTCCTTGCGTGAGGATGTCGCTGGACTGGAGCACCAGGTTGACTTCCTTGAGCAGCTCGGGCGTCTCTTTGGCCGGGACCCAGTCGCCGGTGTGGGTTCCGTCATACACGACTTTCTTCAGCAGGATGGGGAACTTGGGGCCGGGATTGCCTTGCAGCCCGCGGACGAATTCGCGGACGTTACGGATGCGCGTGATATTACCCAGGAACTCGGAGACCAGATACCCTTCGTGTTCGCAGGCTTGCTGCACCCATTTGTCGTGGGCGTCCCATTCGGCCTGGTCGGGGTCGCCGGTTAGCGATGGGGCGTTGCTCTCGTCCCAGGTGAAGCGGTCAGGGAAGGGGTGCGGCTTACGGGCTTTGCCATCGCGGATGCAACTGCACCGGACGTAGGCGTCTAGGCTCATGGCTTCTGCGGTACGGATTTAGACCGCACAATATCCACCACAGGGGGACACAGAGGAGCACAGGGAAACCAAGATCGTCACCTTACTCCGTTGGGGTAGACCAGGATTTTGCTCGCTTCACCCGTTTTCAGGCGCTCCATCGCCTGGCCGAAGTCTTTCATCGGGATACGATCGGTGATTACGGGGTGCAGATTGAGCTTGCCGTTTTTGAGCAACGCAGTCATCTGGTACCAGGTCTGATACATTCGGCGGCCATTGATTCCCTGGACGGTGATGCCTTTGAAAATAATGTCTTCGGAAAAATTGAGGGAGATCGGCTTGGAGGTCAGGCCCAGCAGGGAGATGCGTCCGCCGCGGCGCACGATATCGAAGGCGGTGCGAATGGAGTCGGGATGTCCCGCCATTTCCAGGACCACATCGACTCCGAGGCCGCCAGTCTTTTCCATGATGATGGCGTCCACGTCTTCTTTCGCGGGATTCAAGACGTAGTCGGCCTGCATCTCGCGGGCGATTCTGGCGCGATGTTCGTTGACTTCAATGGCGAAGACCGAGGTGGCGCCTACCGCTTTGGCGACCGCGATGGAGAATAATCCGATGGGGCCGCAGCCAGTGATGGCCACGGTCTTGGCCGCAATCTCTCCAGCAAGAACGGTGTGAACCGCGTTGCCGAGCGGGTCGAGAATGGAGGCGTACTCCTGCGGGATGGCGGGATCAAGCTTCCAGATATTCGATTCCGGGATGACCACGTATTCCGCGAATGCGCCATTGGTATCTACGCCGATAATTTTTACGTTCTGGCAAATGTGGGCTTCCCCGGTGCGGCACTGCAGGCACTTGCCGCAAGCCACGTGCATTTCGGCGGAAACGAAATCGCCCTCGCGCACGCTGGTGACTTCGTCCCCGAAGGCGACTACTTCTCCGCAGAATTCGTGGCCCGGGATCAGCGGCGGATGGATGCGGTTCTGCGCCCAGCGGTCCCAGTTGTAGATGTGGAGATCGGTGCCGCAGATGGACGCCACTTTGACCTTGACCAGCACGTCGGTCCGCCCGAAGCCGGGGATCTTGACTTCACGGACCTCAGCACCCGGAGCTGCCTCAGGCTTGACGACCGCCAGCATGGTTTCCGCCATAAAGGCCACCTAACTAGGCAAACTTCAACAAAGCACAAAACGTATGATTCTAGCACTCTAGCGGGATTTGCCTGTGATTTCACAACAGCGCTGGCCCGTTTAGCATCGAAGCTTGTGCTCCCTGACGTGGAGGCTGGTTCGTGCATCGACAACCCGTTGCTATCCTGCTGTTTCTGGTCTGCGCTTGCTTATCACCCTTGGCTTCAGCGTCTCCGATAAAAGTTAAATACAAGGAAGGTGTGACTCACGGCTTCCTGGTTCTCACCACCATGGAGGGAACTCCGATTGCGTACGGGGATTCGACCGAGGTAGTGCACGGGAACGCCGTCACCAGCCATCTGAGCTACCACTTCAAAGACGGTTCGCTGCAGCAGGAGGACCTGGTGTTCTCGCAGCGGGGGGAGTTTCGGCTGATTACCTATCACCGGATTCAGAAGGGGCCGAGCTTCAAGAACTCGGAGGAACTTTCCGTGGACGCGCGCTCGGGACAGGTGAACGTGAAGTACACGGATGACAAGGGGAAGGAAAAATTCGAGAGCGAGCGAATGAAGCTGCCGCCTGATCTCGCCAATGGCATGGTACTCACAGTGCTGAAGAACGTAGCGGAGAATGCGAAGACGGAGCTGTCATTCGTGGTGGCGACGCCGAAACCGCGGATCGTGAAACTCGAGTGCACACCCGCAGAGACGGAGCCATACACGATTGCGGGCTCGAAACGGGAGGCGCTGCATTTCGTGATCAAGGTGGATATCGGCGGGGTAGCTGGAGTAATTGCGCCGCTACTGGGCAAGCAGCCACCGGACAACCATGTGTGGATCTCGCGGGGAGACGTGCCCACGTTCGTCAAGTCGGTGACTCTCTCCTATATGGATGGTCCGATGTGGCGAACCGAGTTGGTTTCTCCGGTATGGCCGGAGAAGGGGCAGGAAGAAAAGAAAGCGGACGAGAAATGATGAGAAGAAATGAAGAAATGATGACGGGCGCGCCCATATGGGCACCCCGTCACCTTGGTGAAGGTCGAGATTAGTTAGCTAGCTGGCTTGTACGTTTTGGGCGCGATCGTTTTGTACTCCTCCGACTTGCCGCGCGGGATGGTTAGGGTCTTCCAGTCCTTAGAGCGAAGGTGCTTCGCCAGAAAGACAATCTGGCCGATGTGCTGCGCATAATGCGCGATTTGGCGATTGATGGCCTGCAGCACTGTGTGCGGCTCTCCACGGATGGTAACTGTCCGCATGACATCTTCCGGCTTGAGGGGGTCGATGGCGTTGAAGACGCATGACCAGCCCTCTTCCCACCAGGTCATTACTTCCGCACGCGTGCTTGCCGGACTGAGCTCGAATTCTCGATCGCGGAAGCGGTTCGGCTTCTCGCCGTCGGAAGTCAGAAAGTCGGTGAAGCGCGACCGCATGTTGCCAGCTATATGCTTAACCAGAATGGCTATCGAGTTGGCTTCGGGATCGAGCGTGAGAAAAAAATCCTGGTCGGTCAACTGCGACATGGCGCCTTCGCCCATGCGCTTGTGGCCGCGCAATTGGCGACGGGCCTCCTCGAGATAGTGTGCTGCTGCATCGGTCATGAGCCCGTCCTCAATTCGGTAATCCAGTAATTGGGCAATTTAGTAATTGCGTAATTGACTTACGGCCTTGCGGCTTCGCGGCGAAATTGCTCAGTTCATTCTTCCCCATCCGCCGCCTCCAGGTGTTTCGATTCTAATGCGTTCGCCCTTGCGCAGACGCGTGCTGAACTTCCCCGGCGCCTCTTCCTGGTGACCATCCTGCCGGGTGATGAACGCCTTGCCCGGAGCGCCTCCAGCGCCGCCTGCGAGTCCCCAAGGTCCGCGCTTGCGCCGGTCGGCAAGCAACGTGGCGTCGCAATCGCAGAGGACTTCGATTTCGCGCACGATGCCATCGCCGCCGTCAAATTTTCCGTTCCCGCCGCTCCCAGTGCGCAGCGAGTACGAGCGCACGCGCAAAGGATAGGCGTACTCCAGCGCTTCGGCGGGAGTGTTGAGCGAGTTCGTCATGTGAGTATGGATTCCGGAAACGCCGGGCTTGGTGGGACGCGCACCCATTCCGCCGGCAATGGTTTCGTAGTAGGTGAAAGGTTCGCCGGTCCGCGGATTGATGCCGCCGATGGTGAGGTTATTCATGGTGCCGGAAGCAGCGGCGGGGATACGATCCGGAACTGCCTGGGCCAGAGCACGCAAAAGCACGTCCACGATGCGCTGCGACGTTTCCACATTTCCGCCGGCAACGGCTGCCGGAGACCTGGCATTGACAATCGTGCCTTCGGGGGCGATGACTCGGATGGGTCGCATCAGACCTGCGGCGGCGGGAACATCTTCGGTGAGCAGACAGCGGAACACATAAAAGCAGGCCGAATACGTGATGGCGGCCACCGCATTGATGCTGCCTTGAACTTGCGGATCGCTTCCGGTGAAATCCACGGTGACGATGTGCGGCGGGCGTGACGCACCGGTCTTGGCGGCATGGACCGTTACATTCACTTTGATCTTGATCAGTGCGTCGGTGATGCCGTCATTATCGAGAACGTCCTCGGCCGAATATTCTCCGGGCGGTACCTGTTGCAGGAAGGCGCGCATCAGTTCTTCGGAATAGCCTTGCAGCTGCGCCGCGGCCCGGGTGCAGCGCGAGAGACCATACCTCATGCTGATCTCGCGAAGTCGCTCCGCGCCGGTATGGCAGGCTGCGATCTGCGCACCCAGATCTCCTTCGCGCTCGTCAGGTGTGCGCACATTGGTCAAGAGCAGGGCAAGAACTTCGGCATTGGTGGATCCGGCGTGCAGCAGTTTCACCGGAGGAATGCGAACGCCCTCCTGGTAGATCTCGCGGCAGAGTCCCATGGAGCCGGGGTAAGCGCCGCCCACATCCGCATGATGGGCGCGCGAGGCCACGTAAAAGTCAGGACGTCGTTTAGCCCGAGGACCGAGCTTCGCTCGATTCACAAATACTGGGGCGACGAGGGTGATGTCGGGCAAGTGAGTTCCGCCGCGAAAGGGATCGTTGAGCATCACCACGTCACCATCCTGCATGGGACCAGATGCAATTGCCGCTGCGACCGACATGGGCATGGATCCGAGATGCACGGGCATGTGGTCGCCCATGGCGATGACCTTGCCTTCACGATCAAACACTGCACAAGAATAATCGCGTCGCTCCTTGATATTGGGAGAAAAAGCCGTGCGGCGGAGCGCCGCGCCCATCTCCTCGGCGATGGAGTGAAAGATGCTTTTGAAAATCTCGAGTTCGATGGT
>JAICJP010000279.1 GCA_025928375.1 Candidatus Sulfotelmatobacter sp. | reverse complement strand
GCGAAGGTCTCTTCCAATCGCGGTTCTTTAAATCCGGTCGCATAGGAGAAGCGCAGACGGGTTCCGGAGAGCATCTCTCCGCCTCTTAAAGCCTGCCAGGCCACTGCCACGCGCGGAACGCCTGTGTTGCCGAAAGCGCTGTTGTGAATGAAGCGCGCTCCCGCAATGAAATCGAAGCGGCCCACAACGAGCTGCTGTTGCGCATAGCCCTCGTTGTTCAGGCGTTGTCCGTGCGTCTGCGGCGGGTAATCGAGGTTTCCCACAAAGCCGTTTTCGTTTTCCAAGCGATAGCCAAACGTGGTGTGCGCCCAGGTTCGTTCGGAATAATCTCCCTGATACTCGACTCCGGCGCGGTTGATGCGGTCAACCTCATTCGAGGGGAAATCGAACACGCGCGCAGGATCTCCGTTCGCATTGAGTTCGTAGTAGCGATACAGATAATCGAAGCCGGTGAGGTGATGCTCCCAGCCCGAGGGAGCTCGGACCGCAAGTTCAGCGCTTCCGATTATGTTGTTGAGCTGCGACCAATCGCTGGGGTTCGGCGGCTGCAGCGGAGTCCCGTTGAAATCCCATTCCCCGGGCACGCCTGTATGCGAATTGGAGTGCCGGAAACGAATGCGCAGCGAGCTGCGATCGTTAAGCGCCGCGCCCACGTTGGCGCCCTGCAGTGAATCGGAGTAGGCATTGTTGGTCCACGCTCCTGCCGTGTTGAATTGATCCGCGAACAGGTTGTAATCGAAGCGTTCGTGGGCGCCCGCAACGGAAGCATCGCCGCTAGCAGTCGAGAAATTTCCGCCGCTTGCGCCCAAGCGCAGCTCGGGAACAGGAGTATTGCCGGTCCGCGTCCAGACCTGGACGACGCTCGTGATGGCATCAGAGCCGTACAGCGTGCTTTGCGCGCCGCGGACGAACTCCAGGCGCCCAGCCTCGTTCAGCGGAAGTGTGCCGAAGTCGAAAGTTCCACCCGGCTCGTTGACCGTCACCCCATCGACGATGACCTTGTTATATCGCGACTCGCCCCCGCGGACGAACAACGAGGTGAGCGAACCGCGCTGCCCCGCGGCATTGACGATAGCACCGGGCAAAAAGCGCATCGCGTCGGCAGCCTCAGGCGGATTCATAGTAGTGAGTTGCTCGCTAGTCAGCGTATTCACGTCAGCACCGGCGGCTTCGCCCGTGACGGGACTGCGCGTGGCGGTTACCACCACGGTTTCGGCGGCGGGCGCAAGACGCAGCTTGATCGTGACGTCGCCTTGGCTGGGAACATCAACAGTTTCTGCGGCAAAGCCCGGGGCAAGAACTCTGACCCGGAACGATCCGGAATTCGGCAAGGCCATTTGCGCCGTCCCCTCGGGCGATGTCACGGCCGTCCTGAGGACTTTCGAATCGCTCGAGCGGATCAGCAAAACGTGCGCTCCTGGAACCGCCGCGGAGCTGGGATCGACTACTTTTACGCTGAGTTCGCTGGCGGATGCCGCGAGGGAGAGAAGAAGAAAATAGAGAGCACGAACGCGCATTCTGGCCTCCTTGGCACGCGAAAGAGGTTGAAAAGTACGGAAGGCGCCGGTCTCCTGGCTTGCGAGTAAGGATGATGTATCCGGAGATAACCTGCGGCCTTCCCAGAGTTCGGTCCCAGTGGCCGGAGGCGGTTTCCTCGCTTACAGTTGCGCGGCAGCGCGGGATTTTCACCCGCTTCCCTGTCTTCGCTCTCGCGAAGACGCGCGTTCCGCAGAAATTCAAAGAGCTGAAACAACTGTGGCTTCTGAATCTACTGGCAGCAGTCTTGCCGTGTCAACCGGCAGAACACGGCCACGCGCGGTAGCGCGGCAGCTAGCGCCTCCAGCGGCCGATCGCGTAAAGAATCAGCGACAGCAAAACGCTCAGCACGATCGAGGTGGCGAGAGGAAAGTAGAAGGTCGTATTCTTGCCGCGATAGAGGATGTCGCCGGGAAGGCGGCCGATGGGCAGGTTGGTGCGGCCTAACAAGACGAGCACGACCCCTGCGGCCAGCATAATGCCTCCCAGGACAATCAACAGTTTTCCAAAATCTGTCATTGCCAAGTTCCTAGTTACTGCCTATGAAGAGGGTAGCGCAAAAGTATCGCGCGAGTCTGTTGCGGAAAGAACCGCCGAAGCTTTGCACTGAAAAGTACTTGACAGAACTCGCCAGGCCGTTTTAGGCTATGCCCATGCTGGATTCCCGCCCGCATCGGCTTCGACGGTTCCATCGCCCGTCTGCAGCCTCGCGGCCCGAATTGGACCCGCCTCCCAACCTCGCCGAGGATTTGCGCTTCATTCGTGACACCATGGAGCGGGCTTCGGCCTTCACCGCCGTTTCCGGCTGGGGACAGGTGATTTCCGGCGTGACCGCGCTGGCTGCGGCCTCAGTCGCAGCGCAACAGAGTTCGCCGTTGGGCTGGCTCCGCGTTTGGCTGGCTGAGGGAATCATTGCAGTGGTGATCGGGCTTTTGGCATGCACCTGGAAGGCGAACCGCCGAGGCTTGCCGCTGTTTTCCGGCCCCGCACGGAAAGTCGCGCTGGGACTGGCTCCCCCTCTGGTCGCGGGAGCATTCCTCACTTTCGTGCTGTTTCGCGCCGGCTTACAGGCCGCATTGCCCGCAGCGTGGCTTTTGCTCTATGGCGCGGGCATCATGACCGGCGGAGCATACTCCGTTTCTATTGTTCCCGTCATGGGATTGTGTTTCATGCTCGTGGGCTCGTTGGCGGTGCTGGGTCCGTCCGCATGGGGAAACTGGTTCCTGGCAGCTGGATTCGGCGGCCTGCACATTGTTTTCGGATTTCTGATTGCAAGGAGGCACGGTGGGTAGGGCGTTGTCATTGCGGGGCAAGCATGTGAAAGCGGAGCTTCGGGTTCATCACACCTCGACGGAAAAGACCCGCGATCACTCGCCTGCCCGCACTCCCGAACTTCCTGAACTGGACCGGCTGATCCACGAGCGCATTCGCCTGGGAATCGTCAGCGCGCTCGCCACCAACGATTCGCTGAGCTTCAACGATCTCAAGCGCGTCCTCAAAACGACCGACGGGAACCTCAGCGTGCATGCGCGGAAGCTGGAGGAGGCGCAGTACATTTCCTGCGTCAAATTTTTCGAGGGCCGGGTGCCGCGAACCGAGTACCGGTTGACCGCGACAGGCCGGAAAGCCCTCGCCGAGTATCTGGATCAGATGGAGGAGTGGATCCGGGTGACCCGCAAGGAGTAGAGGTCTCCTTTTTTTGTGCCGTTACTTTGCATTACAAAGTCCACTGCGAGGAGTGGGTCCATGTCCGATTCCGAAACGAACCATAAACTTCACGGTGGTCTCCGGCAGGCGAGCCGCTTTTGGGAGCCTGGGCGGCTCTGGTATAGCGCGATACTTTCCGCGATTGTGCTGCTATGGGTCGTGCTGACCTGGCCACATTTTCGCGCGGCGCTAAATTGGGCGGATTTGGGGAGAATGACAGTTCTCGGCCTGCTGGCGAATGTTTGCTATTGCGCCGCCTATCTGGCCGAGTTCTTCATCCAGGGCGCGCTTCCGGCCAGGTTCTGGCGGCGCGCGCGGTACGCCGTCTGGATCGCGGGCATGCTGCTGGCGATCGTGATCACCAACTATTGGATCGCCGACGAGATCTACCCAGATTTTTCTGGCGCCAGCAAGCTCTCGACGGTGATAACCCATTCCGGCGGACAGGGCAGTAATCTGAATTTTCCCGCGCCCCTGGCAGTGGTCGGCTTTCTCGCCGCTTGCGGTGGATTGTTTGTCGCCGCCGTCGCGGTCTTGATTTTCTGGTTTGCCCGCAAGCCCAAGTTTGCTCGCGCCGCGGGCACTGCGGTTGGCATTGGAGGCGTTCTGTATTTTGGCCTGCTGCTCGGATTCTCAGCCAGCAGTCATGATCGGGCACTGGCTCTCGGACAGGAAAAGTACTTCTGCGAAATTGATTGTCATTTGGCTTACGCAGTTGTCGATGTGAAAAGCGAAATGCGGGGCGACTCGAAGAATTATGTAGTTACGCTGCGCACCCGCTTTGACGAGACCACGATCTCGCCACAGCGCCCCAAGGATGCGCCTCTCGTGCCATCCCCGCGAGAGGTTCGCGTCGTTGACAGTTCAGGACGCGCTTACGCGCCGGTGTTAAAGGCTGGAGCATCGCTCATGAAGCCGCTTCGCCCCGGAGATTCGTACAACACGGAGATGGAGTTCCGGCTACCGAACGACGCCACGGATCTACGCTTGTTGATTCAGACCATCCCAGCATGGCCGGATCGCGTTCTCATTGGCGATGAGAACAGTTGGTTGCATAAGAAGACGTATTTTGCTCTGTAAGCCCAACCTAGTGGCGCTGAATTCGCGTCATCTCGATTACACGCCCAGCGCCTTCTGGATTTCCCCGGCAATGGCGGCGGTGATGGACTGCATCTTCGCTTCGGAGTCGGCCTCGACCATCACTCTCGCCAGAGCTTCGGTTCCGGAATAGCGCACGACTACCCTGCCCTTGCCATCCAGTTCGCGCTCGGCGGATTGAATTGCGCCCTGGATCGTCGGGACCTGCGCGAAGGGAACTTTCTCGCGCACACGGACATTCTGTATTTTTTGCGGAAATACTTTCAGATCCGCCACCAATTCGGCCAAAGGCTTTTTCGAGCGCACGATGATATCCATCAGCCGCAGGGCCGTCAGCAAGCCGTCGCCGGTGGTCGAGTCCCCGTCGCGAAAAATGATGTGACCGGACTGTTCCCCTCCCAGCGTGGCTCCTGTTTTCAGCATCTCTTCCAGCACATACTTGTCGCCGACGTTGGCGCGCAGCATGCGGATGCCGGAATTCTTGAGCGCGATTTCCAGACCCATGTTCGACATGGTGGTGGAGACGACAGTATCGCCCTTTAAGGTCCCCTCAGCATGCATATCACGGGCGGTCGCCAACAGGACTGCATCCCCGTTCACGACCCTTCCCTGATCATCACTGAACAGAGCCCGGTCGGCATCCCCGTCGAACGTCACTCCAAGATCAAATTGGCCGCGCGCTTCCGCGACTTGCTTGCCCAGCGTTTCCGGATGCAGCGCACCGCATTGCTCGTTGATGTTCTTGCCGTCGGGAGAAACATGGATAAAGGTCGCCTGAATCCCCAGAGTCCGAAATAATTCCGGCGCCTCCGCAGCGGCAGCGCCATTGGCACAATCGACCAGCACGCGCAGTTTGCTCAGATCGGATTTCACGCTGGCCGAGAGTTCTTTGATGTATGCGTGGCGCAGTTCCGCTTCCCCGGGCAGCGAAGGACGAGGAACTTTGAGTGCAGTATCGTCCGCCGACGCGGGATTCTGCAGCAACGCGAAGATTTCCTTCTCGATGGCCAGTTCCCGCTCGTCAGTCAGTTTGAACCCGTCACCAGAAAAGACCTTGATCCCATTGTCGGTCCAGGGATTGTGCGACGCAGAGATGACAACGCCTGCTGCCATGCGGCGCGAACGGGCCAGATATGCTACGCCGGGTGTGGTGATCACGCCGGCGCTGTGCACATCGACTCCCACCGCGGCTAATCCTTCGGCGACGCGGTCCGCGATCCAGCGGCTGGACTCGCGCGTGTCCTGTCCGATGACGGCCTGAGCTCTGGATTGGTTGCGCAGCAAGTCATGTCCCAGGGCGCGTCCGATCAGGTACGTGCTTTGCTTGGTCAGCGGAAATTCGCCTGCCACTCCGCGGATGCCATCGGTTCCGAATAATTGACGTTGGGTCATAGAAACACTATCAGTTCTTGCGCTCGCTCCGCTTCTCGGGACAGCCCAAGGGGCTGCCCCTACGGATGCGAGAGTCAACGAGAGATCATATACGACAAGCGGGTCGGTTTCAGTGCGCTGTGGGAGTTCCGACTCTTTCTACGACGACGGTGACCCGGATGGATGTGCCTTGGGTAACTTGGACCAATGGATCAGCGACATAAGCATTGGTGGT
>JAICJP010000177.1 GCA_025928375.1 Candidatus Sulfotelmatobacter sp. | reverse complement strand
TGGTGCGTCCCTTCGGCCGCTCCAGCGCAGGCCTGGCGATGAACTTCGCGGGAGAGACCGCCGCAGTCATCAGCCTCAGCTACTTCTTCCACAAGACCGGTCATCACAAAATGGAACGCGCAGTCTCGATGGTGAACATAGCCAGCTCAGCCACCGCAGTTAGCTACGGCCTGGCCCATCACTGAGTAACGCCTCCGGCATGCAGGAACAGCCGCAGAGCGTACCTGTGCCAACCGCCCCCCGCCCTTTTCCTGGAACTGCTCCGACGCATGCCATTCTTGAAAATAGCATTCGTCCGTGCCAAAAACGAAGGCCGCGCCTTGCAGCGCGGCCTTGTAAGTTAGCGGACGCCCAGAGAGCGCCCGAGTTTTGGTTAGAAACGGATACGAGCGCCGATTTGAATCTGCCTCGGCCCTGCTTCGCCCTGCAAGGTACCAAACCCGCCATCGGGCGAAGATCCGTCAAATAGCCCGGTCGCAGCGTTAAATTGCGGATCTAGCCACTGCATGTGGTTGAGCACGTTCGCGACGACCCCTTCGAATTCCAGGCTTATGCTCTCGGCCACGCGGACCGTCTTCCGCAAGCTAAAGTCCATGTTCCAGTAAGACAAGCCATTCAAGATGCCGGCCCCCCCATCTCTGGTATCGAGGCCCAGAATCGGGTTCCGATACTGGTTGGCTGCAGCCGTCCCGTTCTTGAAAATGTTATATGGCAACTGGCCTGTGCAGCCAAAGCAAGACGCGTTCTGGGTCGGGTCGAAGTAAGCATGGCCGCTTTCAACGTGCCCGATTGGTATGGCGTTCTGGTTGCTGAAGAAGTTATTGTTGTCGCCGGAGCCGAACTCTTCGCTATCGCCGGTCGTGGTGTACACCTCGTTGGGCGTTCCCGAACCGGCCGTGAAGATGCCCGCGATCGTCCACCCACCTAACACGCGCCCCATGAAGCCGTGCTGTCCCTTGTAGAAGGGCGGTGAGTACACCACAAACATGTTGTAGACATATTTGCGGTCATAACCCTGGCGGCCGTACATCTGTTTTAGATTGAAGACATCCTCGGCAGTGTATTGGCTGGTTGCCTGGGCGAAGGCTCCCATGCCGAGGGCCTTGGACCAGGTAAAGTTCGATTGCGCAGTGAGGCCATGCCAGTCATTCATCTTCAACGATGCGAACGCGCCATTGTAGTTTCCAGATCCAACACTGGCGTTGATGCCAATGCCGGAGGTCAACTGACCCTGCGCTCCGCACGGCGTCAAGTCGGTTGACCCGGGGCAGGGTGCGGTTCCGGGGAGCGGAGTGTTCATCATACTGCGCGGGAAATTGAATCCGCATGGTCCTCCAGTAGCCGTTTGCCCGGTTGCCGGATCGCAGGTCGCACCCGCGCCATCCAGACTGCTCCAGAGATCCCACACGAGCGCATTGTTGAGGGTACCTGCGCCATCGACACCTTGGTTGGCTACGACCGCTTGCGTGCAGTTTGCGTAATTAGTGCAGTAGCCCGTTCCGGCGAGGGCGCTCTCAAAGAAAGGCTGGGCCTGAACCGCACCCGCGGTTCCTGCACAGCCGCCGCCAGCTAGACCGGCAATTCCACCGCAGTACTGCAAAACAACATTCCTGTATGCGTCAGAGAACTTCTGCCCACCTCTGGTCATCATGTAAGGCACCGCGTTAATGTTGAGGGGCAGATATTCATGGGTGATCCTGCGTCCGATGTAGCCAAGCTCCATGGTGAATTTACGAGAGAGCTGACGCTGGATGGTGAAGTCGAAGGAATCGATGACGTTAGGCCGGAAGTGTGGATCCAAGCCTTCGCCCGCGCCAGCCGCGATGGCATTAAAGCCAGGGAAGTCGGGCTGAGGCAGTGTCGGACTCGCGGCCGGAATCGGGGCATTCAATCCATCTATTCCAACGCGAAATGCCGTGGTCGAATTTGCAGAGTGGTTTCCGCCACAACCCGCGGCAGTAGCGCCCCCGATACACTGCACTGGCTGGATCAGACCAGTGCCGAGCAATGGCACGAGCACCAGATCCACACCGTTAAGACGTCCGTACTGACGCGAATAGCCGCCTCGAATCACAGTATCCTGGGAGCCGAAGATCTTCCCCCCCATCGAACTCGCGTCGAAACGTGGGTTCCACGCCACCGCGACACGCGGACTGAATTGGCCATAGAACGGGTTGTAGGGGTACTTCAATCCGCTGCCCGTGTTGCCCACGAGGGCAAAGCCGACTTCAGGATTGTAAACCTGCCCTTGGAGGGCCGCGCGCTCACGCTGTGCCAGGTACGCCACAGCGTCGAGCTGCTGGCCAGAGGCATCCACGGCTTCGATCTGCTTGCCTTCCTTCTCCACCGGTGGCATTTCCAGCGCCCACCCCAAGCCGTAGGTCAACGTGAAAGTTGGCTTCATGTGCCAGGTGTCGCTGAAATAAACGTTGTAGTAGGGAATGGTGGCCTTATCAAAAGCTGGCGTGAGCGGGGGATTCAACGCCAAGTTGGGGCCGGTGCGCGTGTAGGCCTGCTGGGAGATTGACACGATGCCCAGCGCTCCCGCCACCAGCGAATTGCATTTTCCAGATGACGTCATGATGCTCGCTGTATCGCAGATACCGAACGTGTCGGACAGCTGCGAGCCGGAAGATCCATTCCCCAGGATATAAACGGGTTGATAATTGATGCCGCCGCCATTGTCCGTGCGCTGATGCCAGTTGAAGTTGTGCTGATAGATGCCGCCGACCTGGAAGAGGTGATTTCCCTTCAAGATCGAAAGGTCATCCCGGAACATGTGGTCCTTGCCATCCCAAAAACGTGTGCGTGTCTGCTGCGTGTTTACGTTGTAGGGGACGAGAGCTTGCAGCTTCGATTCGCCGCTCTCGATTTCCAGTGCTCCGCCCAGACCTGCGCAAAGCGTGCAGCCCTGAACGACATCTCCCGCGCGGGTCCACGCCCACCAGTTGCGCAGGAAGCTGTAGTGGAAGTCGTTGGTAACATTGGTGCTGATGTTCGTGGTCACTCCTGCAACCAGATACCAGGGTTCCACCGGAGCACCTGATAACGACGCTGGCTTGCCCAGCGTGTCGCCCTTCAAAGCGCCGCCAATGTCCACTTGATCGTCGGTTGACTGCTGCTGGTTGAAGTATCTGTAGCTCGACATGAAATGCCACTTCGGCCCGAAGTCGTGGTCTAATCGAGCCACTCCAAAGTTGCTCTTCAACGGCAGGGTAAGGGTTCCCTGGAAGCCTTGGACGTTCACGCCATCGCACTGGGATCCGGCCTGGCAGGTTGAATTGGACGCCGGCATGTTGGCGTTCCAGATCTGCGCTACGATGGGATTCAGTCCCAAGTGCAGCGGATCGACCGAAGCCAGACTGTACGTCTGCCCGGTCTCGGTGTCTGTCAACAGACCCGCTTTCAGATTCGCCGAAGGCACGTTGCGGTTAAAGGTTTCCGCATTGGGAAAGCGGAAGCCTTCATAGTTCACGAAGAAGTAGGTCTTGCCGCCGAGTATTTCCTTCGGAATGAGCGGCCCGCCAAAAGCAAATCCGAAGCGGCTGAAGTGATAACTGGGAAGACCGCCAGCCGGTGAGTCGCCATTTACACGCGCAACAATGGCGTTGTAGTTGTTCTCCCATGTATTCGCCGACCAGTTGTTATCTTTGTAATACTCATAAGCGGTGCCGTGGAAAGAATTGGTCCCGCGCTTGGTGACGACTTTGATCTCCGCGCCGGAAGAACTGTTGAAGTCAGCAGTCTGATTCGCGGTGTTGACCTTGAACTCCTCGACGCTATCGGCGGGAGTCGGCATGACGCCCACGGGCTTGTTGTAGCTCGTGTATTGCGCGGAAACGCCGCCGGTGGGATCACCGACGGTATTTTTCTGTACGCCGGAGGTGTACACGCTGCCCGCACCGTCCATGTCGTTGGTGTTATTGCCGCCGTCCAAGCCGAAATAATTCTGATCCACGACAGCTCCAGCCACGCTGCCGTCCGGTGCGACACCGGGCTGCAGTTCAATGAACGAGTTCACGTCTCGTCCAATGCTGGGCAGGTTTTCAAGGGCCGCAGCGTTTACGGTGTTGCCGACTGTAGCGTTCATCGTCTGCAACTCGTTGCCAACCGCAGTCACCTCGACCACGACGTTGCTGCCTCCTACCTGCAGCGCCATATTGATGTTGGTCGCCTGGCCGATGCTGACTGTAGTTTGCGTCTTACTCGTCGAGAACCCTTGCTTCGCGAAACTAAGATCGTAGGTGCCGGGCGTAACGTCGACGAAGATGTATCGCCCTTGGCCATTCGTGCTGGCAGTGCGTGTGGTCTTGGTCCCAGTGTCGGTTAGACTGACCGTCGCTCCGGAAACAACGGCGCCAGACGCATCCGTCACTATTCCTGCGAGTGTGCCAGTGCTCGTGGACTGGCCGAAGAGCGGCATTGCCGCAAGGCTGAGAAGCAGCAGGGGCAAAAAGACTGTGACAACAAGCGAAGCGAAATTTCCGCGGCGGACGTGCATTGCAAAGCCTCCTGAGAGTTGTTCCCCCAACGGCACGCGATTGTGCTACTAGCTTTTGAGACCCCTCGCATCTGAATCAGGTGCTCGTGTTTGAGCCCCAACACCTAATCCAAACGTTAAAACCCACTGACAGGTGGGACACACTACCACCAATGAATGCGGGAAAACAAGTAGGAATTGTTTTGATTCAATAATTTGGTTGGTTCGGCCACAAATCCCTATTACCCAGAGGGATGAAACGAATCTGGCAAGCCCGAGAGGATGATGGCAACAAAACTGTTAGGAGTCGTTAGACCCCATCCCCTGTCGCTACTC
This sequence comes from Candidatus Sulfotelmatobacter sp., assembly GCA_025928375.1. GTDB lineage: Bacteria > Acidobacteriota > Terriglobia > Terriglobales > Acidobacteriaceae > Sulfotelmatobacter. The sequence continues at coordinate 4,196 of JAICJP010000177.1, read as the reverse complement.
CAACCTGATGAGCTTGTGCCATTTAGTCAGAGTTCTGTACCTTGTATGCAGCCAAACTCCGGCAACCACGAAAGTCGTCATGAAAATCGCAAAGGATGTCACGGAACTGATCGGCCAGACCCCCCTCGTCCGCCTGAACAAAGTCACCGAAGGCTGCGTGGCCGAAGTTTTGGCCAAGCTTGAAAGTCAGAACCCGCTAAGCAGCGTGAAAGACCGCATCGGCGTGAGCATGATTTCCGAAGCCGAGCGCGCCGGCAAAATTCATCCCGGCAAGACTGTGCTGGTGGAGCCGACCAGCGGCAACACGGGCATCGGTCTGGCATTCGTGGCGGCTGTCAAAGGATACAGGCTCGTGATCGTGATGCCCGACACGATGAGTCTCGAGCGGCGCGTCCTTCTGCTCGCGTTCGGCGCCGAACTCGTGCTTACTCCCGGCCCGCGCGGCATGACCGGCGCGATCATGAAAGCTAAAGAAATTCTCGCCAGTGTTCCCGATAGCTACATGCTGCAACAATTCGACAATCCCGCCAATCCTAAGATTCACTTTGAAACCACCGGCCCCGAGATCTGGAACGATACCGACGGTCGCGTCGACATCCTCGTCTCCGGCGTCGGCACCGGAGGCACCATCACCGGCGTTTCCGAGTACATCAAGCCCAAGAAGCCTTCCTTCAAAGCCATCGCGGTCGAGCCCGTAGACAGTGCGGTGCTGTCGGGTGGCAAGCCCTCTCCGCACAAAATTCAGGGACTTGGCGCCGGATTCATTCCCAGCATTCTGCGGCGTGAATATATCGACGAGATCATCACCGTCAGCAACGATGATTCCATTGCCATGGCGCGGCGCCTTCCCCTCGAAGAAGGACTGTTCGTGGGCATCTCCTCGGGCGCGGCGGTGGTGGCCGCATTGCAGGTCGCTCGACGGCAAGAGAATGCCGGAAAAATGATTGTGGTGATTCTGCCGTCTTTCGGCGAGCGCTACCTGAGCAGCATCTTGTTTCAGGAACTGCGCGAGAAGGCTCTACACATTCCCACCGCCGAACTCCCGCCGGCTTGATCGTGAAACCTCATGCCCCATCTGCTCTCTCTAATTCGCGAAGACGTGGCCAACGTGATGGAATCGGATCCCGCCGCCAAGTCTCGCGTGGAAGTTTTTCTCTGCTATGCGGGCCTGCATGCGGTGTGGTTTTACCGCGTCAATCATTGGCTCTGGAATCACCGCCTGGGTCTGGCTGCCCGCTGGCTCTCGCAGTTCGCTCGGTTTCTAACCGGCATCGAGATTCATCCCGGAGCTAAGATCGGACGGAGGCTTTTCATCGATCACGGCATGGGAGTCGTTATCGGCGAAACCACAACCGTGGGTGATGACGTCACCTTATATCAAGGAGTAACACTCGGCGGTACCGGCAAAGAGCACGGCAAGCGGCATCCCACGATCGAAGACGGGGTTGTGGTGGGCGGAGGAGCGAAGATCCTGGGCAACATCACCATCGGAAAGAACTGCCGCATTGGCGCCGGATCCGTCGTGTTGCGCAACGTGCCCGATAACTCCACTGTAGTCGGCGTTCCCGCGCACATCATTTTTCGCGAAGGCAAGCGCGTGGTCATCACCGATCCCAAGCAGATCAACGATCCCCTCTCGGAAGCCCTCGCCTCGGTCGCCTCCGAAGTCCACAGCCTTCGCGAACGTGTACGTCAACTCGAAGGCCCCGCTCACAAGCCGGAGTCCCTCTCCGAATCCTTGCAACGCATCATGGACGACCTCGACTACCAGATTTAGCGGACGTATGATGGTCCGCGAATCGGGCGAACTCTGAGACTCAACACACCTGCCTGAAGTCTCAGGTCCCACCGTCCGAGGCTCGCCTGTCGAGGAGGATCGAATCGTGAAATGGACCGTCCCAGCCATTCTCATCCTGTTGTGTGCCTGTTCGTGCTCAGCTGCCGATAAGAAAGACGAAGAGAAACCGAAGCCCGCCCAATCCATCCCCGAGTTGCAGCAGCAACTGGAAAAGATCCTCAAGGATACTCACACGCCCGGGGCTTCGGTGGCGATCGTCCGCAAGGACGGGCCAGAATGGATCGCCGGCCTCGGAGTAGCGGATGTCGCCAGCGGACGGGCCAACACCGCCGACACTCTGTTCCGCATCGGATCCACCTCCAAAGCGTTCTCATCCTTATCTATTCTGTTGCTGAAGGACCAAGGCAAGCTCACCCTGCAGGATCCCGTCCACAAGTTGGTGCCGGAGGTCTTTTTTGAAAACCGATGGGAGGCCACCGACCCCATCCGTATCGTCAATTTGCTGGAGCACACCACAGGCTGGGACGACATGCATTTGCGCGAGTACGCAAAACAAGCTCCCGACAGCATGCGCCTGCACGATGGACTGGACTATGACCACAGTTCCCGAGTGTCGCGGTGGCGTCCGGGGACTCGCATGGCCTACTGCAACTCCGGGCCTCCCGTGGCCGCGTACGTGGTCGAGAAACTCACGGGTCAAAGGTTTGAAGATTTCGTCCAGCAGAACCTGTTTCTTCCCATCGGCATGAAGACGGCAACGTACTTCGAACCCGCTGCCGGCACTGCGACCACTCTTTACCATGAAGATGGCAAGACTCCGTATCCATACTGGCACATCCTGTTGCGGCCCGCCGGGTCGATCAACGCTTCAGCGAAGGACATGGCGGCGTATGTTCAGTTTTATCTAAACCGGGGTTCCGCGGCGGGCAGGCAGATCGTCCCCTCTGCTGACATCGATCGCATGGAGATTCCGGAAAGCACCTGGGCCGCACAACAGGGACTGAAGACTGGCTACGGGCTGAGCAATTACTGGAGCATTGAAGACGGCTTCGTGTATCACGGGCATGATGGCGGCGTGGAAGGCGGCCTGACGAACATGGCCTACATGCCCGATTCCGGCATTGGTTATTTTTTCAGCATCAACAGCGGAAACGGAGGCGCATTCGAGAAAATCGCCAAGGCAATTCGCGCCTACATCACTCAGAACTTGCAGAAGCCTGCAGTCCCGCCGGTAGCGTCCTTACCGTCCGACGCCAGCGATTATGCTGGATGGTACGAGACCAACTCTCCGCGCGTGCAACTTACGCAATTCATCGAGCGCATTACCGGACTCACGTGGCTGCAGGTGAAAACTGGACACCTGGTGCTAACGTCGCTCGGCGGAAAGCAAGAGTACGTACCGGTGGCAGGCGCGCGGTTCCGCCATCTCTCCAAGAAGCAGGATCCTCCTGATCCAGTACCATCGCTGCTCTTGCTGCCTCCCAATCCGGACGGCCGCTTCGTGCAAGGCGGAATGATGGACACGCTGAAAAAGATTCCGGGATGGTTTGCAATTTCCGAGATTCTTCTCACCGTCTACGTCGCACTCTCGATGATTGCTATTGTGATCTATGCCCCGTTCTGGCTTCTCGGGGGATTAAGCAAACGCCGGCGCCGACCCGCCGAGCGGGCCATGCGTTTATTTCCGCTGCTGGCTGTGCTCAGCCTGTTCGCATTCGTTGCTATCTTCATGGTTTGCAGTGCCGACCTGATTGGGCGAATGGGAAACCATACCCTCTGGTCAGAAGCTCTGCGGCTCACCACCTTGGCATTCGCAGTAGCCGTGCTGCTGAGCGCTTATGCCTGGTGGCGTGCGCCTAAAGAAAGCGTGCGTCCCGGGATTCGCGCTTTTTCCCGGGTAGTCATATTGGCGCTGCTGATTCTTGCGGTATACCTCGGCTACTGGGGAATGATCGGCCTGCGGTCCTGGGTATGAGGAACACCGGTCTGCGGCAGCGCGGCTCACCATCAGTATCTATGAATTCTTTGACAAAGCCGGCATGTGCGTTTAATGTTTCCCATTACGTAAACGTTTACGTGACAGGTTTTTCAGCAAAGAACTTTCCCGGCAAAATGCCAGAGTCCCAGCCTCTAGCCCGCAACCCGCACGGCAAGCAATTTTCGCGAACGTACGCTCCAACTCCCCGTTTCGGACAGGTTAAGACGCAATGAATCCTGCTCTGCTCTTGCTTAATTCGTCCACCCTGGTGCATTTGTCGCCGGTTGATCTGGTGATTATCGTCTTCTATTTTGCTTTGGTCCTGGGAATCGGCCTCTATCTCAAGGGACAGGCCAACACCGGGGAAGACTTCTTCATGGCCGGACGCGAGATGACCGCGTGGGTGGCCGGGCTCGCATT
>JAICJP010000382.1 GCA_025928375.1 Candidatus Sulfotelmatobacter sp. | reverse complement strand
CGGGTGCTTTATTTCTGGCACTCGGTGGGCAACTGGCTTCTGACGCTGATCTCCAACATGATCACTAACCTCAACCTGACGGACATGGAGACCTGCTATAAAGCGTTCCGGCGGGAAGTCATTCAATCCATCCCGCTCGAGGAAGACCGCTTCGGATTCGAGCCGGAAGTGACGGTGAAGATCGCGAAGCGCCGCCTACGCGTTTATGAGGTCGGAATCAGCTACTCGGGCCGTACCTACGCGGAGGGCAAGAAGATCGGGTGGAAAGATGGCTTCCGCGCGCTGTGGTGCCTGCTGAAGTACGGGATCAAGGAACCGGCGGCTGCGCCGGAAACCATACTAGCCGAAAATTCCTAGCTTGCCGGCAGAGAGACGTAACAAATTACCTCTCTACGAGGATTACTTCCGCTTTCCGAGTTCCTTGAGAGACTGACGCAGGCGGCGGTAACGCGAGAACAGAGTGCCGATGTAGAAGGTGTGAATCAGCCAGGTCGCTACATAAGCTGCAACCAAGAATTTGAAAGAGTTCATCGCGCACTCCTGCTGAGCGGAACGCTTGCCTTCGCCGCGGTGCCGGCTCCAACGAGGGATTCCATGGCTTCGGCTTGCTCCGCCTCTCGCTTCAGCAACTCCAGCCGAAAGCGGGACCAGCAAACCAGAAAAGCAAAGCAGAGGAAGGCCATCCAGCTGATCAAAAGGGTATGGAGCATCCGCGGATCCATGGAACCGCCGCCGCCGATCACGGGCTGTGGATGCTGCGTCCGGAAAAACCAGATCGAGAAGTAAACCAGTGGGACATCGAGCGCGCCAAATACGGCCAGGGCGGCAGCAATAATTTGAGTCTGGGCACTATTCGAGAACCTGCGCAGGACCAGGTAGCTCACATAAATCAACCAGAGCACGAGCGTAGAGGTCAGGCGGATGTCTCCTGGCGCCCACCAGATGCCCCATACCGGTCGCGCCCAGATGGGCCCCGTCACCAGCACGATGGTGCAGAACACGACCCCGACCTCGGCCGCAGTCAAGGCCAACATGTCCATGCGGTCGCCGGGGAACTTCCAGCCCAGAAGGAAATAGAACGCCGGAATGGCCAGCACCGTCGTGGCGACGGCGCTCGGGCGCATGCCCGTGGGAAGCAACGCTTGGACCTGAGGAAGAAAGGTCGCGATCACCCCGATGACGCCAATGGCAATCACCACCCACTGAACAGCCTTCTGCAGCGAAGCCTTGGTCCTCGCCAGGTATTGCACCGAGGCAATGAAGTTGATGAAGAAAAGCAGAAAGGCCGTCCACGCCGAAGGCACGTGGTAGTAGATGATGCGGTACACGTCCCCCTGCAGGGCATCCGTGGGCGCGACTTTCAACGCCAGATACGTGGCGTAGGCCAGGAAAAGCGCTGTGAGGCCCGCGAGGATCAGAAAAAGTTTCTTCATTCTGCGTGGAGAATTGCCTTGAATAACGCCAGACTAGCTGTAGTAAACACCACATCGTAGGTGAGAAGCAACACGATGTAAAAGTGAGCGGAGTTCTCACCCGTGAGAATGGCGGTCGTACCGGCGACCATGCCGATCACCGCTGGAATCGACACGGGAAAAAGCAGCAGCGGGAGCATGATCTCGCGATTGCGCGTCCGCAGAGACATGGCCGCGAAAAAAGTCCCGTTCACCACCAGCGCCCACGTTCCCAGCAATGCGACGGGAATCAGTTGCCACGCTGGGCCCAGCACATGCAGGTTGTAAAAGATCACGAACAAAGGCGTCATGAGCGCTTCCAGCACGCAGACAAAAATGAAGTTGCCCAGTGTTTTTGCGAGAAACAAGCCGTTGGCCGGCGCCGGAGACACGCGATAGGCGTCCAGCACCTGGTTGCGCAATTCCCGCGCCCAAGTCTGGTTCAGCGCCACTACGGCCGCAAATAGGAATGCAATCCAGACCAGGCCGCCTACAATATGGCGGGACTCCTCGGCAAGTGGATCGAAGGAGAATACGAAGATCACCACCACCAGCAACGAGAAGAACAGCATGGAATTCAATGCGTCTTTCGAGCGCCACTCCAGGCGGATGTCTTTGACAAGTGTTGCCACGGTCACCGCCCAGAGGGAGTTCACTGTGCCTCTCCCGCGCGGAGTGGGATCGCGGTGCGGTCCACGATACGGCCTTGCTGCATCCAGACAAACTCGTCGGCGACGCCGTCGAGCAGCAAGGCCTGATGGGTTACGACGAAGATCGTTTTGCCGGAGCCACGCATGTGCTTGAGCAAGATGACCATTTCGCGCGCGGAATGCACGTCGACGTTGGAAAACGGCTCATCGAGAAGCAAGAGCTTTGGATTATGCAGAATGGCCCTCGCCAGAGACATGCGCTGCCGCATCCCTTGCGAATATTGGCCCACCGGTCGCGTCAATTGCGGGTCGAGACCTACCGCGCGGATCACTTCCGCACAGCGTTCATCGCCGGCGATTCCGTACAGCCGCGCGAAATAGCGCAGGTTCTCCATTCCGCTCATTTCGTCGTAGAGCAGCGAGGGATGCGCCATGTAGCCAATTTCGCGGGAACTGTCCTGCGGAGCTTTCCCGAACATGCGAATGGTTCCCTGCGTCGGGTGAGCCAATCCTGCCAGGGCGCGCAGCAGAGTGGTCTTCCCTGCCCCGTTATCGCCGAGAATGGCGTGGAATTTCCCGGCGTCGAATTCGGCACTCACGCCGCGGAGCGCGGCAAAGCGGCCAAACTGTTTGACAACACCGGAAACGATGATGGCACTTTGCGCAGGAGTTTCAGTCACGGGCGAGGGACGAGCGCAAACAAAATTTCACACTGGGTACGATAGCGCATCTGTACTGCTTTGCGGAGATTCTCAGAAGGTTCGGGCTGGATCAGTCGGCCCTGCTCGGGGTTGGGCTCTGCACCTGGCTCATGCTTTTGCCGGGAGCGCCTGCCGGCGCTGCACCCGGTGCACCCGGCTGCTGCGGCGCATATTTGGAGGCGCACTTAGCCTGCAGTTGCTTGGCGTGAAAAACGCCGTCACGGCCGAAGCTGCCATCGGCGAGGGCTTGCGACTCATCCTTGAACGTATCCGGAGGTGCTTCCACGCCGGTGTAATCTACGGCGAGATTCTGGTCTTCCTCGACCAGCACGAACTGTACATGTGTCCCACTCCGATGGATCGAGCCCGGCTGTACATTTCCAGCGACGCGCAAACGCTTGGAATACGCTCCATCGCCCATCTTGTGCAGCTCTTTAATGGTGACGTAGTAGCTCTTGCTGTCTTGCACGCCGGTGTATGCCAAATAGCTGAGCAACAGGAGGATCACCGCACTCGCTGCGCCGAACTTGAGATAAGTCTTGCCTTGACTGGACATGGAAAGCCTTAGAGGGAAAAACCCCGTACTTACAATCTACTCATCCCGGGAGCGCTAATCAAGGTGACCGGAAGGACCATCCCTCGGTGGGCAGCCGAACCAGGTTTTTCTTGGAAATCGATCCTGTACCTCGGTCGGAGGTTTACACTTCTCGGTTCCTTTGCATCGGTTGCGTTGAACGCTTTTCCCACAGGAAAGAGGCTCGCAATGGATTGCACTCGTTCAAGGCGGTTGACTCGAACTGCCGCCGTGTGTTTTTTCTCTCTTGCCCTGTTACCGAACGTCTGGGCTCAGGCGCCTCCCAATGCACAAGAGCTTCTCAGGCAGATGAGTCTAGAGGAGAAAATTGCGCAACTCTCACAGCTTCCCGGTATGCCAATCCCGGAATTCAAAGAGCAGGTGGGGAGCATGGAAGACGTGATCCGCCAGTACGGCGCCGGATCGGTTTTGTGGGTCTCCGATCCGAAAGAGATCAACCGCCTGCAGCACATTGCGGTGGATGAATCACGGCTGCATATTCCCATTCTTTTCGGACTGGATGTGATCCATGGCTATCACACCATCTTCCCGGCGCCGATCGCAATGGCTTCGTCTTGGGATCCCAAGCTGGTGGAATCCGCGCAGACGATAGCAGCCCGTGAAGCGCGTGCCGGAGGCATCTCATGGACGTTCGCGCCCATGCTGGATATTGCCCGGGATGCGCGTTGGGGACGCATGGTTGAGGGCGCAGGAGAAGATCCTTACCTCGGAGCCGCGATGGCGCGAGCGCAAGTCGCAGGATTCCAAGGGACGCAAACTGGCTCACTGGATCGCGTGCTGGCATGCGCCAAGCACTTTGCCGGATACGGCGCGCCCGACGGCGGCCGCGATTACGATTCTTCGTACATCCCCGAAGAGCAAATGTGGAATACGTACCTGGTGCCGTTTAAGGCGGCGCTCGATGCCGGCGTGGGCACGTTCATGAGCGCCTATATGGACTTGAACGACGTCCCCG